>JAMDEM010000121.1 GCA_023486985.1 Bacillota bacterium | reverse complement strand
GATTGCTTCTGTTAAAAGGCAGATTAAACCATGAACTTCTTATTATATACTGAGGCTCACCTATGTATCCTGACTGAAATATGGATACGGCAGCTATTACAAAAAGCAGAATAAAAGAAAAATCCAGCGGAGTTCTTGAAATCCTCAAATCTTTTTTTATGGCAGCCTGTGCCATGAAACCTAAAAAAAGAACCAGTGATATAAGGTAACTTACTTTAAGAAAATTTCCAAGCTCAATTTTTGGAAAAGCCGTAAGAGGCAAAAGTGCAATCATAATAAGAAATCCGGTCCGCGGCTTTGTAATTATTAAGTAAAGCAAAATAACGCCAACGGCTCCAAAAAGCCACATAGTAATCTTCTCTTCAATAACCTGGTTGGCAAAATAAAGAGCCGCTAATATAAAGACCAAAACCAGCAGTTCTTTTACAAACGGAATTTTGATAACTGTTTTGTCAGACGTATTTATCAAATATTTCCCCTCTGTCCGTAATAATCAAGAAGGAAGTCTTCTGCCTTCCTGATATTTATCCTTGCATCGTAACTGTCAAGCACATGTTTTCTTCCTTCCTCCCCCATTTTTCGACGCAGTTCGCTGTCGTTAATAAGCCTGGTTACAGCTTCCGCTATGGCTTCAGAATTTTTTTCCGGAACAAGAATGCCCTCCCTGATGTTCCTTATATATTCCGGGATTGCTCCTGACAAAGTTGACACAACAGGAGTGCCGCAGGCAATAGACTGAATATTCACCATTCCAACCTGTTCCTCCCATCTATTTGTTGTTATTGAGGGAGAAATTGTCAGCGCCGCTCTGCGGAAAAACTCGGGAAGATTCTTGTTTTTTACGGTCCCCTGAAGCATAACTCTGCCTTCAAGATTAAAATTTTTAATATAAGAAGCAATCCATTCTTTCAGGGGACCTTCGCCCACAAGATTTAACCTTAAGTTTTTAAAATCACCGGCAATTTTTTTGAAAGCCTCCAGGAGATATTCTATTCCCTTTGATATATCGAGCCTGCCGACAAAAAGCAGGAGTCGTTCATCCTTCTCCTTCCCGGGGGAAAATTCATCAACATCGACGCCCCATGTGCCCCATAACAGCTCTTTGAATTTTGCCTGTGGAATACCGATGTCAAGAAGGTTCCTTTTTGCGCCTGTATTTAAAGGAATAACAAAGTCCGACTTGGACGCATAATTTTTCAGATAAATTTTAAGCAGATGTGAAAGAATATGTCCGAATTTCTTTTCAGGCGGCCTGTTTTCAAGCATGGGAAAGAAAAAATGAGTTTTTAATTTTCTTTTATATTTCAGGATGGCGCAATATTCCTGAAAACCTGCAGGAAAAGTATATGGCTCAATCCCTTGAATAAAATCAGGGGAATATTTAACAAGCTTCTCGAAAAGGTCTTTCCCGTCCGAATAATTCACCAGATTTTCACTGTATTCGTCAGTACTCATATCACCATAAGGGGCGGAACGGTAAAAGTGAAGAACATCAATTTTATCAAAGAAATGCAGCGGGGTATCCAGATCCCTCCTTGTAATAAGGCTGATTATTGCCATTTTTAGTTTGCCGGACATATTATACCTTCCTGGCAACTATAAAAATACTGTATCCAATATTTATCCCGGAGATAAAATTTATGAATTCAGCTGCCCTGAAATAAAAGTAAGTCCATTTATTGTGGAAAAAGCTTTTGCTTAAATATGCCGGTACACCGACTTTGTTTTTAATCACTTTAAAACCGGCTTTAGAAACAGCCATTGCCAGATGCCTTGAAGAAAAATGATTTAGATGTGGCTCTCCTGAATTTTCAAAAGTAAGCAGGAAATAAGCATTTCCCTTATTCATATATCCCTTTAGTTTCTGCAAAGCATAATTTACATTAGGAACTTCAACAAGCATGATGCCGCCGTCTTTAAGAATTCTTCTGCATTCCTGCAAAAGCCCTGCCGGATCAGGAATATGCTCAAGAACATGCCATAATGTTATTACATCAAATGAAGCTTCCGGGAAATTCGCATCCTCCAGTTCGCCGTGAAAAACAGGAATGTTTACGGCTGACCCTGCTTCCCTTGACGAATATCCTGAAAACTCCGTACCCTGAACGTCCCACCCCGCATGCTGAGCTGACTTTAAAAAATCTCCAGTGCCGCATCCTACATCAAGAAGTTTCCCCGGCTTTGAAAACTTATCAAGAATTCCAATACGGCTCATCCACTGAAGGGCTCTGCCCTTTTTCTGGCTTTCAGAAAAGTCATAATATTTTTTCTGGTACAGGCTTTCGAGAAATTCCTTATCAGGCAGTGGATCCACAAAAACCATGGAGCAGCCCCCGCATTTTACAATATTATACGGGACACTGCCGCAAAGTTTTATTTTTTCTTTTTCTCCGCATAAAAAACAAGGATTATCAGACATGGAACTCCCTAATTTCTTTTCCTGGCTTAAACGTTCCTCTTTTAAACCGGAAATATGCCTGATTTCCTTGACTCATCAGCACTTTCTCAATATAATACAAGAAGGCAAAAAATAATATTTTATTGATAAACAAGGTGTCATGTGGACTGGAAGTATTACTCCCCCAATTTTGAGTGTGAACTAACCTTGCCGGATATTAATTACCCGTGGGCAGGGCACAAGTATTTTGCTTATGACCTGGTCAGGAATTTAAAACCTGAACGGGTTGTGGAACTTGGCACTTATAAAGGAACTTCTTTCTTTTCATTTTGCCAGGCAGTCAAGGACGGGGATATTAAAACGGAACTTGTTGCTGTTGATACCTGGCGCGGCGACAAACATTCAGGCTATTATGACAATTCCGTATATAATCATGTAATAAAAGTTAAAAATACCTATTACAGCGAATTAAAAATTCATTTTTTAAGAAAAACTTTCGATAAAGCTGCCAGAGAATTTGATAATAATTCCATTGATATCCTGCATATTGACGGACTTCATACTTATCAAGCCATAAAACATGACTTTGATAATTGGCATCAAAAAACCAGGAGAAACGGCGTGATACTTTTGCATGACACTGCAGAAAGAATGAAAGATTTTGGCGTCTACAAGTTATGGAATGAACTTGAAAACAAATTTAACACAATAAGTTTCACCCATTCACACGGTCTTGGAGTCTTGGTGCTGGACAATTTGTTGTTTAATGAAATAAGCAAATCAGCTGATTCCTGGAAAAAACATTACGAATCTATTTATAAAAAGAAAGGTCTTGCCGATGCGGACCAATGTTAGACTTTTTGTCGAAGAAGTCTCAAAAAAATTCAATTTAATGGAGCCAATCGTAGAAATTGGGTCATTCATAGTCCAGGGGCAGGAAGAACTGGCAAACTTACGACCGATTTTTGCCGGAAAAAAATTCATTGGCTGCGACATGAGAAACGGTAACGGAGTAGACAGGATTGAGAACATAGAAAGCCTGGCTTTTGCTGATGAAAGCATTGGCACTATATTGATTCTTGATACTCTTGAGCATATACAGAATTGCTTCAAAGCTTTTGACGAAATCCACCGGGTCATGAAAAATGAAGGAACAGTTATAATGAGTTCTGTTATGAATTTCCCCATTCATGATTACCCTTCAGACTACTGGAGGTTTACGCCGGAAGCTTTTAAATTTTTATTAAATAAATTCCCTGTTAAAATAATAGGAATACAGGGTAATCCTGATCACCCTCATACTGTGCTGGCAGTAGGAATAAAGTCAAATGACTTTTCAAAATTTGAAAAAATTTTAAATGATTTAAAAAGCAACTACAAAGTCAATCCACCGCAGAGTATGCCGGAAAAAATTAAAAGCGCGTATTTTTCCGCGCAAACTATTATGAAAGGCCTGTTTGATAAAAAAAAGCCTGTATTTAAAATCTATAATCATGAAGAAGAAAAATCTTAATCCCAGCCAGTGAAGACAAGCCGGAGAGTCATAAAAAACTTCCTATCCTTGAGTGCCACTGAGGCTGTTACACGCTTATTCGGCACTATCCTGTCAATTTATATTGCCCGTACT
>JAMDEM010000186.1 GCA_023486985.1 Bacillota bacterium | reverse complement strand
GCCCAGATTGCATAAAACTTGATCCCACCTTCGCCCGCTCTCATGTAAATCTGGGCGTTGTCTATATGAATCAGGGATGGCTTGATTCTGCCATAGTTGAATTCAGAAGGGCCGCAAAGCTTGCCCCGCGGGATTCAGAAGTTTTATGCAATCTGGGCCATGCTCTTGCCCACCGGGGGAAGCTCGATGAAGCTGAATCAGTTCTTGAAGAAGCATTAAAGACTGATGAAAGATCTGCAGACGTTCTTAATATGCTTGGCTCAATAAAACTGGAAAAGGGCCTTGGAAAAGAAGCGGAAGAGTTCTATAAGAAAAGTGTGGAGGCAGATAAGGAAAATTACGGTGCCCTGGCAAATCTTGGTTATATGTATTTAGTGAGAGGGGAGCTTAAGGAAGCTGTTAAAAATATTGAAAAAGCCCTTGAGATTGACAATTCTTCTGCTGTAATAAGGGCTAATCTCGGAAGGGCTTATTTTCTGCTCGGAAGGTTTTCTGATGCCTTCAGGGAAGCAAGGAAAGCTCTGCAGATTGATCCTGAGACAGAAGATGCAAGGCTTCTGATAGGGGACATTTATCAACAGCAGGGAAAAAGGTGGAAAGCTGTAGAAGAATGGAAAAAAGTTCTCTCAATCAACCCGGCAAACATTGAAGCACGAGAGAAGATTAATAAAATAAGAAAGCCTGAGGTAGAAGGGAAGAGGAGGTGTAATCCTTCAAGCTGATTTACCGGTAAGCATATCTAACTAAACAAGGGAGGTTATCAATGATAACTGCGGAAAAGAAAACGGAAAAGAAGACAAACAGTGCATGGGAAGTTGCTCTTGAGCAGCTTGATATCGTTGCAAAAAAAATAAATCTTGATCCTAATATTCATGAAATCTTGAGGAACTGTAAGAGAGAGCTCACCGTAAGATTTCCTGTGAAGATGGATGATGAAAGCATCAAGGTTTTCACAGGATACAGAGTTCAGCATAATATGGCGAGAGGACCAGCCAAGGGCGGTATCCGCTATCATCCAGATGCGTCTCTGGACGAAGTTAAAGCTCTTTCAATGTGGATGACATGGAAATGCGCTGTGGTGGGAATTCCTTACGGCGGAGCAAAAGGCGGAGTTATCTGCAATCCAAAAGAGATGTCCAAGGGAGAACTTGAGAGACTCACCAGAAGGTATGCCTCTGAACTGATGATAATTATCGGGCCGGAGAAGGATATACCGGCTCCTGATGTATATACCAATCCTCAGGTTATGGCATGGATAATGGATACCTTCAGTATGAATAAAGGATATTCAGTACCCGGCGTCGTTACAGGAAAACCGTTAAGCATCGGCGGTTCCGAGGGCAGGAATGAAGCAACGGCGCGCGGCTGCGTTTATGTTATTTCGGAAGCTGCTAAAAATACAGGCTTGAATCTCAAGGGCGCTACCGTTGTGGTTCAGGGCTACGGTAATGCGGGTTCAATTGCGGCACTGCTTCTTAAGAAGGAAGGCTGCAAGATAATCGGCATAAGTGATTCAAAGGGCGGAATTTACAATCCTGACGGACTTGACCCCGATAAAGTTCTCAGGCACAAAGAAGAAACCGGTTCGGTCGTGGGCTTTGCGGGAGCAAAAATACTTACTAATGAAGAAATTCTTGAAATACCCTGCGATATTCTTGTTCCTGCCGCGCTTGAGAATCAGATAACCAAAAAGAATGCCGACAAGATAAAGGCAAAGATAGTTGCCGAAGCTGCCAACGGGCCGACAACGCCGGAAGCTGATGCCATCATGTATAAAAACGGAGTGCTGGTACTGCCGGATATTCTTGCTAATGCCGGCGGCGTTACCGTATCATACTTTGAGTGGGTTCAGGACCTTCAGGCAAACTTCTGGAATGAAGCCGAGGTTAATGCAAAATTAAAGGAAATCATGACAAAAGCTTTCAAGAATGTATGGGATATTGCTCAGAAACATAAGGAGAATATGAGAACTGCAGCATATATGCTTGCTGTTAACAGAGTAGCTGAAGCAATAAACATAAGAGGGATTTATCCATAAACTTTGATGTAAACCACCCCTCACCTAACCTCTCCCCTGAGGGAGAGGTATATCAAGTTTTTCCTCTCCCAATAAGGAGGGGATTGGTGATGGAGAATACTTTAGCTGCAATTCATGGCGGGGCGGAAACGCCCCGCCTCTCTTAACGAAGGAGAAAAATGTTGGTTTTTGTCATTCTGAACGACGGGTACCCGCCTGAAAGGTGGGTGAGAATCTCAAAATGGTTTAATTACAATATCCTAACACACTCTTCAGGAATGACAAAAACTAACATTTCCGGACAACCTGTCAAACCCATACTTTAAAGGAGAATTGTTATGAAAGCAGTACGCATCATGGATTTGGGAAATCATGCGGGAGAAACTGTAATTATTAAAGGATGGCTTGCCGCCAAACGCTCAAGCGGAAGCATTCATTTTCTTCAGATAAGGGACGGCTCAGGCATTGTCCAGGGTGTTGCTGTTAAAGCGGAGATTTCTTCGGAAGTTTTCAGCCTTGCTGGCAGCCTCTCCCAGGAATCCTCCATAATAGTGAAAGGAAAAGTCAGGGAGGACAAACGTGCTCCAGGCGGCTATGAGCTTTCCCTTGAGGGACTGGAACTTATCTCTCTTTCAAAAGATTATCCCATTACTCCGAAAGAACACGGAACAGATTTTCTTATGGACAACAGGCATTTATGGCTGAGGTCCCCGAGGCAGAATGCCATCATGAAAGTTCGCCATGAACTGGTAAAAGCCTGTCTGGATTTTTTTGATGAACGGGGCTTTATAAAAATTGATGCTCCCATTCTTACACCGGCTGCTTGTGAAGGCACAACCACGCTTTTTGAAACCCAGTACTTTGACCAGAAAGCGTATCTTTCACAGAGCGGGCAGTTATATATGGAAGCCGGCGCCATGGCGTTTGGCAATGTCTATTGTTTTGGCCCAACCTTCAGGGCGGAGAAATCAAAAACACGAAGACATCTGATAGAATTCTGGATGATTGAGCCTGAAATGGCGTACTGCGATCTTGACGAGGATATGAGAATTCAGGAAGAAATGGTTTCTTATATAGTTAAAAGAGTTCTGGAAAAAAAGAATGCAGAACTTAAGCTTATCGGCAGGGATACAACATTGCTGGAAAAAGTAGCGCCTCCATTCCCGCGCCTGTCTTATGATGAAGCTGTTGAAATATTAAGGAAAGAAGGGCTGTCTTTTGAATGGGGCTCGGATTTCGGAGGCAATGACGAGACAGTCATCGCTTCTAAATTTGACAAGCCTTTCTTTGTTCACCGCTTCCCCATGCAGTGCAAGGCTTTTTACATGAAGCAGGATCCGCAAAATCCGAAGGTCGCCCTCTGTGCAGATATGCTGGCTCCGGAGGGCTATGGGGAAATTATCGGCGGGGGACAAAGAGAGGATAATCTTGAAGTGCTGGAAGAGAAAATCAAAGAACACAATCTTCCGAAGGAATGTTACGAATGGTATCTTGATTTAAGAAGGTACGGCTCTGTGCCTCATTCGGGTTTCGGGATGGGAATCGAGCGCGCGCTTGCCTGGATATGCGGTCTTGATCATGTAAGAGAGACCATTCCATTCCCGAGAATGTTATATAGAATTTACCCATGAAATATGATATAATCACAATAACTGTGAGCTTCTTTAATATCAGGGAGGTGTGTCGCAGCGTTTTTGCGAGGTGCGTTAGCTGCGAAGCTGACTAAAAAATTGCCGCGCTAAAATCACAGGCTGGAAGCCTGTGCTGCCAGCAATGACAAAAAGGGTTATAAGCCTCCGCAGGGGGAATTCATGGAATCCCGTACTCCGTTTAATATTTTGATTATTGAAGACGATAATGATCAAGCCATTCTTGCTCAAAAGGCTCTTTTATTAAAGAACCCTTCTTATAATATTATGATAACCCATTCTGGCGAAGCCGCTTTACAGGCTCTTGATAAAAACAGCTTTGATATGATTTTTATTGACTACAGTCTTCCCGGCATTACAGGTCTTGAAACCCTGAAAAAGATAAAAGCCGGCGGATTTGAATATCCGCTTATTATAATCACCGGAACAGGCTCTGAAGGAGCAGCGGTTGATGCCATGAAATCAGGAGCCAGCGATTATGTAATAAAAGATGAGAATTATGCTAATCTTCTGCCCTTTGTGGCTGAGCGGTCATGGAATAATTTTTTTCTTGAAAAAACAAATAAAGAACTTCAAAAAACCATCCAACTGAAAGTAGAGGAACTTGAAGAAACAAACAAGCGGCTGATAACTATGCAGAGGCATATGATACAGCTTGAGAAGATGAAGGCGCTCTCCGTAATCGTAAGAGGCGTTACTCATGAATTAAATAATCCACTTACAGGAATTTTTGGCTATGCCCAGCTTCTTCTTGAAAGTATGCCAGCCGCTGACCCGAGAAGAGAAGATGTTGCCGAGATTGAAGCTTGTGCTAATCGCTGTAAATCAATAATCTCCAGGCTTTCCAGCTTTGCCCGTCAGGAAAAAGGTCCCGGCCGGCTGATAAACGTAAGCAGGCTTATTGAAGAGACTGTGGAGTTGATGACCTATCAGATTAAAAAATATGGCATAGAGATGCAGATTGAAAATGATGAAAATATTCCGGAAATTTTTGCCGATTATGGTGATTTGCAGCAGGTCTTTATAAATCTTATCATTAATGCTATACAGGCAATGCCTGCCGGAGGCAAAATTCGCATAATTACCAGCGCTAAAGGAGAAAGAGGCGTTGAGGTAACAGTAAAGGATGCGGGGCACGGCATTCCGGAAGATTTGATTGACAGAATTTTCAACCCTTTCTTTACTACCAGGGAAGCCGGTGAGGGTTCAGGGCTTGGTCTGTCTGTTTGCTACAGGATTGTAAAAGAGCTGGGCGGCAGTATAACTGTTGAAAGCAAAGTTGGTTCAGGTACTTCTTTTAAAATATTTTTGCCAGTGAATGTACAATGAAAAAAACTAAAACTAAAAATGCCTCAAAAAAGAAACCGGCTAAGTCCCGCGAGTCCGCTCTTTCCCATGACCGCCAGCTAACCTTTATAAATGAGTTCCAAAACTTTATTATAAAGTCAATGAATTCCGATAATTTTATCAAGGATTCTCTGGATCGCATTCTTAAGATTTTTAATTTAAAAACAGGGGTGCTGTTTCTTTATGAAGAGCCGCTTAAAGAGCTCCGCCTTTTTGCCGTCAGGGGAATGCCTGCTGAAGTCCTGAAGAAAATTAACCACCAGAAGGTAACTGCCAGGGAGAATAAAATTGCCGCTCAGACGGCTTTAAAAAGGGAACCCATCATTATTAAGAAAATGTCAGAACATCCCTTTGCCTCATATGTTTATAATGAAATAGTAAAGTACGGGTATTCTTCAATGATATCCTCTCCTCTTATTGCAGGAAAAAGGCTTATCGGGGTTTTTCAGATTATGACTACTGAGTACAGGGATTTTTCCAGGGAAGATATTAGAATCTTTGAAATTTTATGCGGTCAGCTTGCCGTTGCCATTGACAATTTTAGAAAGAATGAGGAATTAAAGCAGGAAAAAGTTGAGGCAGAGAAGCTACATAACGAGTATGAACTTATATTACACAAAATGAATGACGGGGTGGTCAGGCTTGACAGGGATGGAAGATTGATTTTTGCCAACAGAAGATTTTATGAACTCACAGGTTTTGAAGAAGAAGATGTGTTAGGGAAAAATTTTCTGGAACTTACAACGCCGCCTGAAGACATGCAGAATATGCAGATGATATTCAAACAGATAATCGAGCGGGGCGAGACTCCGTCAATTTATATTGAAAGGCTGATAAAGAGAAAAGACGGCTCTGAGTTTTATGTCCAGACTAATCTGGCGCTGATAAAGGAAAAAAATCAGGTTGAAGGCACCATCGGAGTTATAAGAGACATAACTGCCGGGAAGGAAAGGCAGGATTATCTGAATTTTCTTACCGGTGCAATAAGAGACATGTTAGATCCCATGACAATTACAGACCTTGAGGGAAGACATATTTATGCCAATAAGGCATTTGAGGTGATGACCGGTTATTCCAATGAGGAGATTAAAAGCAAAAAAATAAGCTTTGGAGATTTGCCCGGGCAGGAAATAGACCCGGCTGAGATTATAAGAACGACATTTGAAATCGGCTCATCTAGCAGAATTGCGGCAATAAGGATAAAATCAGGAAAAGTCATTGAGGTTGAGTATACCACCTCGCTCATAAGGGACGAAAAGGGTGATCCCCTTGCCCTTGCCCTTGTTCTCAGGGATATTGCCAAATTAAGGGAACTTGAAGAAAATGTCAGGTCAATGCAGAGCTTTTTTGAAAAAGTGGTTGAAGCGTCTCCTGATTATATAGCCATTATTAATACTGACGGAGTTATAGTGTATTCAAATAAATCTGCCCGGGACAGATTTGGTGATCAATACATGGGAAAGCATTTCCTCAACCTGATTGCTCCCGAATTTGAAACACTGGTGCGGGATAAATTTATAGAAAGAAAAAAAAGCAAGCACGTCGGCCCTTATGAACTGCGTGCTATAGACAGGCAAGGCAGGAAAGTATGGCTGGAGATAAACACCGCTCAGCTTGAAACGAAGGGCGAAGTTTCGGGCTTTCTTTATGTTATCAGGGATATTGACGCAAGAAAAGATCTTGAAAAAAATGTCAGCGAAGCTGAACAGGAGCTGTTAAAACTCAAGGAATATTATGAGAGCATAATTCAAAGTTCAAATGAAATGATAGTAACCATGGACCTTGAAGGGAAGGTAGTCTTTGCCAATCAGGCAGCGGTTGATTTCATAGGCCATGATATCGCAAGAAAAAAGTTTTCTGATTTATTTGAGTCGGACATGGAATACCTGGATAACTCTAAACAATTAAAGAACGAAAATGATAATTATCAGATTATAAAAAGCCGGACTTCGGAAGGAGAGCCCAGGTGGCTTGAGATAAGCGGCAGTCCTATAAAGATAAAAGGTACGGTAACCGGTTCTTTTATTATAGCCAGAGATGTGACAGACAAACTTGCCATTGAAGAAACTTTAAAATACTTTCAAAAGTACTCCACTAACCTTATCGAAAATGCAAACAGCCTCATAATTGCCGTTGATAACGAAGGCAGGATAATGACTTTTAATAAATATGCATCTGAACTTACCGGCTACAGTGAGTCGGAAGTTTTTGGAAAGCATTATTCCGAATATTTTTCTTCAAGAAGCCTGAAAAGCATTAACTCATTTTTTGAAACCCTGAAGAAAAAAAAGAATAAAATCCGTGAATTTGAACTGGGTTTAAAGAATAAAGAAGATAAACCTATTCAGGTTTCCTTCAACGGCACGAACATTATAGATGAAAATGGCGCTTCTATGGGCATCCTGGTAATCGGAAATGATATTACTGAAAAGAAACGTATTGAGAAAGAAATTCGCAGGAGAAACAAAGAGCTTGCCTTCCTTAACCGTGTAAACTCTATTGTTCATTCATCCCTGGAAGTTATGGAGATATACCGGGCGTTTCTTCAGGAGCTGGAAAATCTCTATGAGTTTGACTGGGAGTGCCTCACTTTGCTTGATCATTCCGGCTTGAATCTTCTGGTGGTTTCTCTCAGCTCGGAAAAGCTTGATGAAACAGCTTATTTAAGCACTTTCAACAAAGATTTAACGGCGATGGGAGAATCAATAGATTCACAAAAGATTATTACTGTATCTAGCAGCCAGAGGCACAAGAAATATTTTGAAGATGACATCCTTGATAGAGAAGGCATACAAGTTGCCGTCCATATTCCCCTAATCAGTAAAGGAGAGGCGCTGGGAACTTTCAGCATTGGAAGCAAGAATCCCAATGCCTTTGACGAAGCGGATGAAAATCTTATGATTGAGATGGGCACAATGCTTGCCGGAGCCATAGAAATTGCAAAAACTCATCAAAGTTTACAGGATTTGTATAACAACTTAAAAGATGCCCAGGAGCAAATAATAAGAGCCGAAAAAATGTCTGCTATCGGCGTCCTGTCGGCAGGAATTTCACATGAATATAATAACCTCCTGGCAGGGATAAAGGGTCTTATTCAACTTGCTCTTCAATCGGATGACAATAACCAAATCAAAACAGACCTAAATTCGATTGAACATCTTGTTGACCGGGCTTCTGAAATTACCAGGAATGTTCTTAATTTTTCAAGAGCGGCGCCCCAGAATAATCTGGAGTCAAAAGATATAAACCACGTTATTGACCAGACAACTCAGCTTATAAGTTACCAGTGCAAAAAGCAGAATATTAAGCTTGAAAAAGACTATGCCTCCGGACTTCCGCTGATACTGATGAATGAAGGCGAGATGCATCAGGTAGTGCTTAATATTCTTATAAACGCCATTCATTCTCTTGATAAACCGCAAAAGAAGATAAAAATTAAGACAGGCAGAAACGGAGAAATGGTCTTTTTCGAAATAAGCGATAACGGCCACGGCATAGAACCGGAAAATTTAAGCAAAATTTTTGACCCTTTTTTCACCACCAAGGGTCCAATGGGAACACAGTCTGTTGCAGGAACCGGATTGGGACTGTCTGTAGCTTACGGAATTATTAAAAGCTACGGGGGCAGGATTGATGTGAACAGTACTTATGGCAAGGGGACAACTTTTACAATCTATCTTCCAATTTTTTGCAAAGCCGGTTATCCTGAGCCAAAGGAAGGAAAGACACCTTTGCCGGAAACTTGCCAATCAGGCGCAATTGAAAGGGCGATTAAAGCTCTCGTAATAGATGATGAGGAGCCTATAAGGAATATTTTAACAAGGCATCTTTCAAACAGGAGGATAAAGGTAACTGCCGTGGAAAGCGGGAGCAGGGGGCTGAATGAAGTAAAAGAAGATTTCTATGATATAGTATTTCTTGATTTTATGATGGAAGGGAGAAATGGTCTTGAGATTCTCCGGGAAATAAAGACTGTAAAAAATGACATTCCGGTCATAATGATGAGCGGCAACCTGGAGGAAAATTTTCAAAAGGAAGCATTGGACAAAGGAGCAACAGCACTTTTGCAGAAACCTTTTAACCTTTCGGAGGTTAATGATATAATAGAGCTTGCAATCGTTGCAAGCAAAAAGCTGGATACTACAGCGTCTGAAGATTGAAATGGAGGAATTTAAATGTCGGGCCATTCAAAATGGCATAATATCAAAGTAAGAAAATCTAAAGTTGACGCCGTGAAGGGAAAGCTTTTTACCAGGGTTTCCCGCGAAATACTTATGGCTGTAAAACAAGGCGGCAGCGATCCGGAAAATAATTTCAGGCTTAAAATGGCAGTGCAAAAAGCACGTGAAGTTAATATGCCCATGGATAATATCAAGAGAGTGATTGAAAAAGCAAGCGGTGAGGGCGGCGCATCGAACCTTGAGGAAATAATCTACGAAGGATACGCTCCGGGCGGTGTTGCTGTAATAGCGGAGGCAGCTACCGATAACAGAAACAGAACTGCAGCCGATATCAGAAACATATTTGCCAGATACGGAGGGAATATGGGTGAAAACGGCTGTGTTGCCTGGATATTTAAGAAAAAAGGTCTAATAACAATAAATTCTTCGTTAATGAAGGAAGATGAATTGATGGACATAGCTCTGGAAGCCGGTGCTGAAGATTTAAAATTAAGCGAAGAAACTTTTGAGCTTACTACTGAAGTGGCAGCGTTTAGCAAAGTAAAGCAGGTGCTTGATGATAAAGGCATCAAATATGAGGAAGCAGAAATAACAATGATTCCTTCAACTGTTATTACGGTGGACAAAAAAGACGCTTCCGGGGTTTTAAAGCTGATGGAAGCGCTTGAAGATAATGAAGATGTGCAGCATGTATATGCGAACTTTGACATACCGGCAAGTATAATGGAGGAGATAGCGGCTGAAGTATGATTTTGCCCCCTCACCCTTGCCCGTTCGGGGAACGGGCGCTACATCCTCGCCCCCCTGGGGTGCGTCCCGACCGAACAGGGAGGGCTTGCGTAGCAAGAGCACGGGTTTTGGCTGGAACTTCTTGACGAGCGGTTGCGAGTCTAGAAGGTTCCGTAAAACCCTGAGCTCCGCAATAAAAGCCGAGCTAATGCGAGGCGATAGCGAAGAGGAAAACAAAGAAGAGGATAAAGGTGAGGGGTTTTTAGGAGGTTAAATTTGGTAATCCTTGGAATAGATCCAGGCACAGCCACAACCGGTTACGGCGTAATACATGTAAAAAATGAGCATTGCGCTCCACTTGGTTTTGGCTGTATTATCACCTCCAAGGATGATTCAAAGGAAAGTCGGCTTGGAAAAATTTATAAGGATTTAAAAGGCATACTGGAAAAATTTAAACCGGACTGCATGGCTCTTGAGCAGTTGTTTTTTAATAAGAATATAAAGACAGCCCTGCTGGTGGGAGAAGCAAGAGGTGTTATTATGCTTGCCGCCGTCCACTGCGGGGTTAAAGTGGCAGAATATACACCGCTGGAAGTCAAAGAAGTTATAACCGGATACGGAAGGGCTACGAAAAGCCAGGTACAGGAAATGGTGAAACTTAATCTCGGCATTGAAAAGATAAAAAAAGATGATGAAGTAGATGCCCTGGCTATAGCTCTTTGTCACTGGTTTAATATGGAGGAGATTTGATTTATCATCTTGAAGGCATTGTAGATTTTGCGGGGAAAAACTTAATTGTTATTGATGTAGGCGGAGTAGGATATGGTGCCTTTGTCCCGGAAAGAATGCTGGAAAAAGGGATACGACATGGTGAAAGTTTAAAGCTTTATACATATACTCACGTGCGTGAAGACGAGATTAGCATTTACGGATTCGACTCCGCAGCCGACCGGGAAATTTTCAAAATGATAATTCAGGTTTCAGGCATCGGACCTAAAATAGCTCTTTCTATTTTGTCGGTTCTGCCGGCTGAACGCTTCGCCAGGACTGTTCAGAATGAGGATTCCGCAACTCTTCTTAAAATACCGGGTATTGGCAAGAAAACCGCGCAAAGAATCATTCTTGAAATAAAAGAGAAAGTTAAATCCCTGCTCAAGGAAGAGCTTGAATCTAACCCTGAAGATCAAATCATGGAAGATGCTGTCAGCACTCTTGTCGGGCTGGGCTGTACCCCTCACGAGGCAGAGCATGTGGTAAGGGAAGCCAGGCTGAAGCTCCCCGCCGATGCAGGTCTTGAAAAAATAATTTCAGAAGGGCTTGAAATACTTAATGCCGGAAGGGTGGTGTAGCATATTGGGCGTCCGGCTTCTTTCGTCAATAAAAATAGAGGAAGACAAAGGGTTTGACCGCAGCTTGAGGCCTGAGAAACTAGCCGATTATATCGGACAGGAACGAATAAAGGAAAACCTTAAAGTTTTCATTGAAGCTGCCAGAAAAAGAGATGACGCACTTGACCATGTTCTCCTTTACGGCGCACCAGGCCTTGGAAAAACAACCCTTGCTAATATTATCGCCCGTGAGCTCGGCGTTAAAGTGAGAGCAACTTCCGGGCCAGCCATTCAGAGACCCATAGATCTCCTGGTAATTCTTAAAAATCTCCAGGAAAAAGAAGTGCTTTTTATCGATGAAATTCACCGTCTCAGCAAGGTGGTTGAAGAAGTTCTTTATTCGGCAATGGAAGATTTTACTTTTGACCGGGTTATAAGCAAAGGAGCGACTTCAAGAGCTGCAAAAATAAAACTTCCGAAATTTACCCTTGTGGGCGCAACAACCAGATCCGGAGCCATATCATCTCCTTTAAGAGACCGTTTCGGCATAATATTTCATTTGCACTTCTATGAACCTGCTGACCTTGAATCAATTGTCCTGCGTTCATCTGATATTTTAAAAATAACAGTAAAAGAAGACGGAGCGGCGGAAATTGCCTCAAGAGCCAGAGGCACTCCAAGAATTGTGAACCGGCTTTTGCGAAGAGTGCGTGATTTTGCACAGGTTCTGGGGGATGGCTTAATTGACGCAAGGATTGCAGGGGAAGCTCTTGAAAAACTTGGCGTTGATCAGATGGGGCTGGATGATGTTGATAGAAGAATATTAAGATCCCTTGTGGAGAAGTTTAAAGGAGGTCCTGTAGGCATCGAAACACTTGCAGCTACTGTAAATGAAGAATCAGAGAACATTGAAGAGGTTTATGAACCTTTCTTGCTGCAAAAGGGATTGATAATGAAAACTCCAAGAGGGAGAACCGCAACGGCAGGCACTTACAGTTATTTTAATATCGATGGAGAGGAAGCTTCTCAGCAGAAGCTATTTTTTAACAGGGATTAGTGTAAAGGCACCACCTTACCTTAATTCTCTCCCCAACGGGGAGAGGGCGGGGGAAAGGAAGTTTAATAAAGTCGTAGAAATTATTTAAATAAAATAATCTTTATACAGGCTGTCATTCCTGGTGAAGCAGGAGATTGTTTGCCCACCGCTGGCTGGTACCCGGCTGTACACCTTGCAATGACGGTTATTTTGTATAGTATTGAAAGGGGAAATTTATGAAGGATCGTGTTGTGGTAACTGGGATAGGAATTATTTCATCTGTCGGTATAGGTGTTGATTTATTCTGGAATTCCCTTATTGAGGGAAAATCAGGAATAGGTCCTATAACTTTGTTTGATACCTCCAATTATGATGTGAAATTTGCCGGCGAGGTGAAGAATTTTAATCCAGAGGAATACAATATATCCAAAAAAGAAGCCCGGAAAATGGACCGGTTCCTGCAATTTTCAATGGGAGCAGCAAAATTAGCTCTGGATGATGCGGGTATTGAGATAAATCAAGATAACGGTGAAGATATAGGTGTTCTTATCGGTTCAGGCATCGGCGGAATGTCAACGCTTGAGACACAACACCGTATCCTGCTGGAAAACGGACCCGGCAGGGTAAGCCCCTTCTTTATTCCAATGATGATTATAAACATGGCATCAGGCCATGTGGGCATAAAGCTTGGAGCCCGTGGTCCCAACCTTTCAATTGTTACAGCCTGTGCAACAGCCGCGCATTCAATCGGCGAGGCGGCAGAACTTCTCAAAAGAGGCAAAGCCAAAGTGATGATTGCAGGGGGAACGGAAGCCGCCATTACTCCTTTAAGTGTTGCCGGTTTTTCTTCAATGAAAGCTCTCTCCACAAGAAATGAAGAGCCTGAAAAAGCATCCAGACCCTTTGACAAGTTAAGAGACGGCTTTGTCATGGGAGAAGGGTCCGGCGTTTTGATACTGGAAAGGCTTGATGACGCCCTTGCCCGCGGCGCCAAAGTTTATGCAGAGATTCTTTCTTTCGGCATGTCAGCCGATGCTCACCACATCACCGAGCCTGATCCCCAGGGAAGAGGAGCCGCTCTTGCAATGAAGAGGGCACTTGAGGCGGCGGGCATAAAGCCTGAAGAAGTTGATTACATCAATGCTCACGGCACTTCAACTCCCATTGGCGATAAAACCGAAACCATGGCAATTAAAAGTGTTTTCGGCGAAAGGGCATACAAAATACCGGTAAGTTCCACAAAATCCATGACGGGTCATGCTCTGGGCGCTGCAGGTGCGCTGGAAACCATTGTCTGCATACTGGCTGCAAAAAACGGCATAATTCCTCCCACGATAAATTATGAGAATCCAGATGCAGAGTGCGATCTTGATTATGTGCCAAATATCGCCAGGAAAGCAGAGATAAACATTGCTATCAACAATTCCTTTGGCTTCGGCGGCCAGAATGCGGTAATTGCAGTAAGGAAATTCAAAGACAACAGGGCATGAAGGATTCAGCCAGACTGAAAAAACTGCTGTTGCTTCAAAACCTGCTGAATGTTGAGTTCAGTAATTTAGATCTTCTTGACATTTCACTTACCCATGGCTCTTATGCCTATGAAAGCAAAAAACAGGGTATCCACAACGAAAGGCTGGAATTTCTTGGTGACTCCGTGCTGGGTCTGGTAATTACCCATTACCTTTATGAGCATTTTCCGTCTCTTGAGGAGGGTGAGCTGGCAAGGATGAAATCATCCCTGGTGAGCGCGCCGATTCTGGCTGAAAAGGCAAAATTTCTTGACCTGGGAGCATACTTAAAGCTTGGCAGGGGAGAGGAGAAAGCCGGTGGGAGGGTAAGAAGTTCAATCCTTGCTGATACAATGGAAGCTCTTATGGGGGCAGTTTATCTTGACAGGGGCTTTAAAACAACAAAAAATTTCATATTGAAGTTATTCCAGGATGACCTGGAAACAATAAGCAGTCTCAGAAAAGATTATAAAACAATAATTCAGGAATACTTTCAGCACAAATATAAAGCCCTTCCCGAATACATAGTAACTTCCGAGTACGGTCCCGCCCATAAAAAAAATTTTACTGTGGAACTTTTTTTCAGAAGGAAAAAAATAGGGTGGGGGAAAGGCAAAAACAAAAAGGAAGCCCAGCAGGAAGCTGCAAAATCAGCCCTCAACCAAATATTGGCAAGAGACAGGAGTTTCCTGGAAGAAACGGGATTATATGCCGAGCCTCAATCTTAAAATTAAGGTCATAACAAGAGCTTCAAAAAACGAGATATCAGGAAGAAGAGGAGATTCCCTTCTGGTAAGGCTTAAGGCGCCTCCGGTTGAAGGCAGGGCAAACAAAGAATTAATTGATTTTCTTGCACAGGCGCTGTATTTAAAAAAAAACCAGATAGAACTTCTTCAGGGTGAGAAGTCAAGAAACAAGGTGGTAGTAATTAAAGATGCGCCTGAGATATGCCTGCAAAAGCTTAAGGAACTAGAAGGAATAGAGGCTTAAATTCGAGAAGTTTACATTGAATCAGAAGAAAGAAAGGCGGCAGATTAATGAAACCATCTTTGCAGTTTTCTATTCCCTGTCTTCAGGTTGTGGAAGAGCAGGGACCACCGAGTTTTAACTATATTTTTTACGAACTTCCATTTCCAAAGTTTCCCTTTCCGCCTCAGGCAGCGGAAGACCCTGATACTGAAAAATATAGAAACTGGCAGTTTTTTGTTGCAAACGGATGGTGCAGCGGCCAGGGAGATTTCATCCAGAGTATGAAAATTGTTCTTCCTGATAAAAAGACCGTCCTTGTTTCAACGGGGGATCAGCCTTTTAATTTGAAAGATAACGAAACGCCTTTCATGGCAGTGAACTTATTTCAGGGAGTAATCTTCAGGGAGCCGGGAACCCACTGGGTCCAGGTTCTGCTCGACGGCAATGTTGTGCTGGAATATCCTCTGGTGATAAGAAAAGCAGAGACAACAGTCTAGAGATAAAGAAGCCACAGGAAAAACTGTGGCTTCTTTATTAATTGTTATTGATGTGACCCCCTCACCCCATCCCTTTCCCCGGAAGGGAGAGGGGACCTACTATAATATCCTCGCCCCTCTGGGGTGCGTCCCGACCGAACAGGGAGGGCTTGCGTAGCAAGAGCACGGGTTTTGGATGGAACTTCTTGGCGGGCAGGAAATGCAAGCTTAGAAGGTTCCGCAAAACCCTGAGCTCCGCAATAAAAGCCGAGCTATGCGAGGCGATAGCGAAGAGGAAAACAAAGAAGAGGATAAAGGTGAGGGGAATGAATATAAATATAAAGAATATAGTTATTCCTGTTCTTATACTCCTTTTTAGTTTGGCGGCATTTTCTGAAGAGATCCCGCAGAAGATAGCAAAATCTTTTTTTGAAGCCATAAATAAAAAAGAGTATAGGAAAGCCTATGATTATCTAAGTCTTGCCGCCAAAGATGATGTAAGATATCCTGATTTTGCAGAAAAAGGCAGAGATGTAATAAGAGTTGATCTTGTCAGCATAAAAATAATTGATGAGGACAGTAAGCTCATTCGAACAAAGGTTAAAGCAAATGTGGTGGGCAGGCAGGATAATCAGATATTTAAGGCTCTTTACGGCGGCAAAGTTGATCTAAAAAAGGAAAATGGCACATGGAAGATAATAACTGTTGACCTGGAGCCCCTTGCCCAAAAAGCGGTAAACGGCAAAGAAAGGAAAAGGATTCTACAGATAGGAACAGGGAGATAGGCTTTTAAGAGCGGAGGCGAAAAGTGAGAAGTAAAATTATCTGGGCTGGATTTTTTATAATAATTATTACACTTGCCTGCTTTGGTTTTCTTTCTTATAGGCTTTTTGAAAACAGAATCGAAGATCAGATGAAAAGTATGATGAAGGTAGAACTTTCCAGGGTTGAAGAGCTTTTAAAGAAAGCAAATATTTATGGGATTAATCTTTCTGCAAAGAAAAATGAAGCTCCGCCTTATAAAGAAAACAATAAACCGGCTGCTTCTTCACAAGATAAAACAAAGACTAATGAAGTAAAAGAAACAAAACCTGATAATATTCTCAGTGAAGCTTCAAAGAAGAAAGTTTCCGAGGTAATCAGCCAGAGCCAGTGGGGAAAGTATGGGTATTTCTGGCTCTTCAACGAGGCTGATAAGGGCGGTAAAAATATAATTCATTCCGGAAGGCTTCTGGTAATCCCGCCGTATTATTTTGTAGTTGACCAGAAAGATACTATAGACTATATAAATAATAACCACAAGGCATATGTGATAAAGTTTTCAAAAGAAGGAGCTGACAGAATCGTTGCCTACACGCCGGTTAATAACTCCAAATGGATTCTTGTCATGACCCTTCCTTCTATTGAATATAAGCCGATACTAGACGAGGCAAAATTAACGATTCTAAGTTTTATATCTGCCCTGGGCTTTCTTGGATTTGTTATTTTTGTCTTTATCGTTTATTTTATCACTCAGCCCATTACCGATATAAGAAATTTTGCCATAAAGCTTATTTCCGGGCAGGAACCTGATAAACTGGAAATCAAGACCAAAGATGAGCTTGAAGATATTGCCTATTGCCTTAAGAAGATAAAAGATACTCTTGTTGAAAGGGAGAAATATCAGGATCAGAGCCCTGTTACAGGTTTGCCGGGTAATCATCAGCTTCAAAAGGTGCTTTTTGACAGAATTGACGGCAAGGAAAAATTTGCTGTAGCATTCTTGGATATAAATGATTTCAGCGCATATAACCATAAATGCGGCTTTGATAAAGGCGACAGCATTATAAGGCATCTTGCTACAATAATAACCAACAATCTCAAGGAAAAAGGCAACAAGGAAGATTTTCTTTCTCACATAGGAGGAGATCATTTTGTATTGGTTACAACACCCGATAAAATAGACGAAATCGGAAAATCAATTATAAATGAATTTGACCAGCAGGTGCCGTTTTATTATGTTGAAGAAGACAGGAAAAAAGGATATATCCTGAGTAAGGATCGTCAAGGGAATATTGAAAAATGCGGGCTTATGACATTAGCTATAAGCGTGGCAACCAATGAACAAAGACCTCTTATCCATCCTCTTCAGATTGCCCAGGTAACCGGAGAACTTAGAAATTATCAGAAGACTCAAAAAGGCAAAAGCGATATGATGAAAGACCGCCGTATTGCTGACCGGGAAGAGGATTCCGCAGAAGCTGACATAAAAAAATCTTCGGATCCGGGCTCCTCAAAAGAGGCAAAGCAGGGAGCATAAGATATAATTTCTTGAAAAATTGCTGCACTTTTTCTTTCCTGGGTGTTTCAACAGGTAATACTGTTTTGCATTTTCCTTCCTCTTTAATATGGCGGTACAAAACAGCTTTTCCTGTAGAGTTATGCCAATTCAAAAAACACCTTCGTTTATTGTCTTATTTTTAAATTTTTTCTTACAATAAAGTTATTTGGCGCAAGTAAAGAATCCAAGATTTATAGGTGAAATTTACTTAATTATTGACAAATATAATATTTGGCGTATAATAGATAATGATGTAAATGGCGTGGATTGGCGGGCTTATAATTTACCTATATATGCGCCAAAGATATGTTTGGCGAACTTCATTCGCGAAAGCTCATTCAGTTCGCCAAACATCGAATCTTAAAGTTTCTAAAAGTCATTACCTCACTTCGCCAAAATCCAGATTTTGCAATGGACGAAGTTATCTCCCCTCTTTGTTAAAGAGGGGCTGGGGGAGTTAAAAGGCAAGAAAGCAGGATATTACTATGAGCGAAATTGAAAAAGCGCGGGGATTTTATAAGGATGATTTTATTAACTATATTGCCGTGGAGCGGAATCTTGCCACCAGGACCGTAAAAGAGTATCAGCAGGATATTGAGGCATTTCTGGCTTATTTTGAGCCCTTTTTCCATCAGGAATTGACCCTTGAGACCATGGATGAGCGGACTATAAGGGAGTTCTTAACCTATTTGAAGATGAAAAAAGGCTATACAGCCCAAGCTATCAACAGGAAGATAGCCACTTTAAAAGGGTACTTTAAATTCCTTGAAAACGAAGGGTATATACCCAGAAATCCCATGGTTAACATAAAGAGCGCCAAAACAGGCAAACAGATTCCTAAAGTTCTCTCCCAAAGTGAGGTTGAATCAATTTTAGAGGCTCCTACAGGTACCGGTATCCTTTCCAAAAGAGACAGAGCTATTCTTGAGCTCTTCTACGCAACCGGCATGCGTATAAGCGAGCTTGTGGGCCTTAATATCGAGTCAGTGGACTTTGAGCGCAACATGATTAAGGTTACGGGAAAGGGCAATAAGGAACGCTTTGTTTTAATGAATAACAGCGCAAGAGAAGCCCTTAAAGCATACCTTGTTGAAAGAGCGAAAATTGATTCCCCTGCCCTATTTTTAAATCGTACAAATGTTCGATTATCTAAGAGGACTGTTCAGCAGCTATTTGCAAGGTATTTAAAGAAAGCAGGCATTTCAAAACCTGCCTCACCCCACACTCTCCGGCACTCATTTGCAACCCATCTTCTTATGGGCGGAGCTGACCTTATGACCATAAAGGAACTTCTTGGACATGAAAATCTTTCCACCACACAGGTCTATACAAATATTTCACTTGAGCATATAAGGGATATTTACGAAAAAAGCCATCCGCGGGAATAAATAAACTAAACTGCCCTGCGATGTTAATAGTTCGAAAATAAGCAACCGCGGGTAAATCCTTTGGTATCCTCAGGCTTCGCCTTCGGCCAGCTTGTTTTCTCCTGCTTCATGCGGGTAAATTTTGAAGGTTGAAGCAGTTCGAAAATAAAAAGGGCGGCAAAAGCCGCCCAACTTAGTATATCTTTATTATCCCTTGCCTTCTTATATTTAAAGTGTTGCTTCTCCAAGCATTGCAATAGGTTTGTTTCCGCTGTCATGAATTCCCATCATTGGATGGTATTCCTTCATCGCGCCTTCCATTGCAGCTGTTTCAGGAGTTGCCTTGAGCTCGGTTAGTGAAGGTGAAGGTGTTTTCTCCTGAATCTGTCCCATGACTATCTTGTTTGCTGCTTCCAGATTCTGCTTCGGGAACAGGGTCTCAAGATTGACAGCATCCTTGAATATTTTTGCTTCCTTTATTTCATCTGCACCCAGACTCTGTTTTCCTTCGCTTACTTTATCACTGGTTTTAGCTTCAAAGCGGTTGTCTTTTCCAGCGCCAAACTGGATTTCATCAGTATCTTTCTTCGGCTTTTGCTCTTTTCTTTTTACCCTCGGGTCTAATTCAGACATGAGGCCC
>JAMDEM010000176.1 GCA_023486985.1 Bacillota bacterium | reverse complement strand
GATGTGGTAAGTTTCCGGGAAAAGATAACCTTCAAGATTTTCCGGGATGGATTTATCAAATAGGGCAAAGCTTCTATTGTTCTTCACCGCCTTCATAAACTCTCGTTCCGCCATCCTGCCGCTCCCGCCTTCCCAGAGACCTTTTTCTTTCATCAAATTGGCAATCTGAGAAGCTTTATACCCTTCAGGAATTGTTATGGTATAAGTAAGCACATCGCCTTTAACAAATTTTTCCATAATTTGAATCATATTAATGTCAGGCGGGACAAGATATTCGCCCGCCTTTAATTTTGAACCGTTATGGGTAATTTTTAAAAGAATCCTGAAGGAATAAGAGTCCCTGATTAATCTTCTTGCTTTAAGTGATTCAGCAATTTCCAAAGCGCTTTCTCCTGGCTTAATTATAAATTTCTGCTCTTTTCCTTCTCCCGCCGGAGTCACTACCTGATAGGCAAAAAAACCTGCCGGAATGGAAACTATTATTATAAGGATAAATAACACCAGCAGAACTTTCAGTATTTTTCTAAACATTCTTTCCCATCCTCCGGGAATCCAGATAGCCTTGAAGTATCAATACAGCGGAGAGTTTATCAATTATTTTTTTACGCTTCCGGCGGCTTAAATCTGCTTCCAGCATTGCAGATTCCGCCTGTCTGGTAGTAAGTCTTTCATCAAATATATCTACATCAGGAAAAATTTTTTTAAGGTTTTCCACAAATTCCAAAACTTTCATTGCACGGGGTCCCGTGCTTCCGTTCATATTAAGAGGCAGCCCCACAACAATCTTTTCGGCATTAACTTCACCGGCAATTTCTTTTATTTTTCCAAGCGCCCTGCTTTCAGGCACGGCTTCAATAAAGCCCAGCCCCTGAGCTGAAATGCCCAGAGGGTCGCTCACTGCCGTTCCTATTCTTTTTTCACCGTAATCAAGGCATAAAATTCTCATTTATTTAACACCTCTTTGATAAAGACAAGCGATTTTATCTCCCGTTCAAGCCTGTATTTAACATGCCTTTCCAGAATCTTTTCCGTATCTGCAACCTGCATGGCAGAAAGATTTACCCTCTGCGATGAATTTAAAGGAAGCTTCCTGAAAGTGTCAATAATTTTAAAAACTGATTCCCCTGCCGGTATTGCATCCTTAACATTTCCCCTGCATAAACCACAAACCGCACCGCCGCCCGAGGGACTGAAAAAAGAAAGAGATATTGCGGAAGAGCAGATTATGCACTTTTTTATCTCAGGCATATAGCCAAGAATCCTTAAAAGCTTTATCTGGAAAATAATCAGCACCAGCTTAAGGTTCTTTTTTCTTTCAAGGCTTTCAAGGGTTAAATCAAGCAGATTAAAAAGAGTGCGGTTCTTCTCTCCCTCTTCGGTAAAAAGATCGACAAGCTCAAGAACCAGGCTGGCATAAGCAAAATGAGCGATATCTTTATTGATTCCTTTGCGGGGATTAAGGAGTTCCGCCTGGCTTATTGTATCCAGATTTTTTCCTTCAGCCGCAAGAAGGCGTACGCGGCAGAACAGTTCGAGTTTTCCTGAGAATGTACTTTTTACTTTCCTGATGCCCTTTGCCACGGCGTCAAACTTGCCATGCTCGGGAGAAATAAAGGTTATAATCTGATCTGCTTCGCCCAGCGGTCTTTTCCTTAAAATAATAGCTTCAGTCTTATAAAGGGTCACCCTTTAATATCCCTGGCCCTTCTTCCCTTCACCCTTCACTATTGCAACACTGGCGCTTGCGCCTATCCTGGTTGCGCCCGCTTTTATCATCTTCTGGGCGGTCTCAAAATCCCTTATTCCTCCGGAAGCCTTGACTCCCATATATTTGCCCACCGTCTGCCTCATCAGCTCAACATCGTGAGCAGTGGCTCCGCCCGGACCAAAGCCCGTGGAAGTCTTTACAAAATCTGCTCCTGCTTCGCGGGAAATAAGACAGGCTTTAATTTTTTCTTCATCATTGAGAAGCGCCGCTTCTATGATAACCTTGACTATTTTTCCTTCAGACGCCTGCACAACGGCTTCAATATCTTTTTTAACAAGATCGTAATTGCCGGCTTTTAAAGCTCCTACATTTATAACCATGTCAATTTCTTCAGCGCCGTTGGCAATGGCATCTCTTGTTTCCATTGCTTTGGTCACGGATGTCGTGGCGCCGAGAGGAAAGCCAATCACTGTGCATACCTTAACAGGCGTGCCTCTCAAGCACTCTGCTGAAAGCCTTACATAAGAAGGATTTATGCAAACGGAAGCAAAGCTGAACTTCTTTGCCTCATCGCAAAGTTTTATAACTTCTTCTTTTGTGGCATCCGCTTTAAGGAGGGTATGATCTATATATTTTGCAACTTCCTTGCCTGAATCAACCGCGCCGGGGGAAGAGGAAATCCTGTCGGCTCCGGATTCCATCACCACAGAAACTTTTTCTTCAACAAACTTCGGGCAGAGTCCGCATCCGCTGCACTCGCCGCTCTTTGCCGAGCAATCATGAGGAAGGGGGAATCGTGCCGCCGGAATTGATTTTTCAGGCATTTTTCTGATTTCAGCCGGAGAATCTTTATCGGTCTCTTCGACTTTCATTCCCATTGAAACAAGTTCATTCCAGTATCCCTCGATTTTCGGCTGTCTTGACCAGAAACCTGATATGCCCTTGAGAATTATTATCTCCTTCCCCTTTTCCCTTGCTCTTAAAACTATCCTCACCTGTGGATAGTCATCAAAGAGAAGGGCAAGTTTGGAAAGATTTCCGGGAGAATATACCGGGAAGACAACTAAATCTACATTATCAATATATCTTTCAATGAAAGCACCCCGGTCAAGTGAAATAAACTCAAAATCATCTGAAAGCTTCAATGGCTTGATTAAATCCAGAATTTTATCAGGCGCCAGGACAATAATTTTTGTGCCGTAGCTTTTTACCCTTTTCCAGAATTTTTCAAAACCAAAAGCATCTTCCTCGTCTCCGGAAAGCACCAGAAGTGCCGCCCCTGTCGCAATGCTTCCGGAAGCGGTTAATTCAGGAGTACGGGAGACAGGAGCCTGAGCTGAACCCTTATTGTTAAGAGCTGTCACAACCTCCTGGGTTATTTTTTCAACAAGATTTTCTATATCCATATTTCAAGCCTCCGGTTTTATTTTGCGATTGAAAATCCCCGCAGGGGATGTCGTCCCGCAAAACAAGCTTTGCTTATTTTGCATCCGGGAGCCACGCAACTTGTTGCGTGGTATCATACCGCAAAACAAGCTTTGCTTACTTTACAAACTTCTTTTCAACTGCCATCATTTTTTCGACCCGGCGGGCATGACGATCGCCAAGAAAACTGCTGTTAAGCCAGACTTTTACGATTTCTCTTGCCAGGCCGCTTCCAATTACCCTTCCGCCCAGGGTAAGAACATTGGCATCATTATGCTCCCGGCTGTTTTTTGCCGTATAGGTGTCATGGCAGTTAGCCGCCCTGATGCCGGGAACCTTATTGGCGGTAATGGCGCTTCCAATTCCAGCGCCGTCAAGAATTATACCAACATTGTCGGCATTTTTGGAAACCTGCTCGGCAACCAGAAACGCAATATCGGGATAATCAACCGGAGCAGTGGAATAAGCGCCGTAATCAACCGACTGCATCCCTAGCTCATCCAGATATTTTTTTATGTCTTCTTTTAATTCAAATCCGCCGTGATCGCTTCCAAGTATAACCTTCAACTTTTTTCACCTCTTAACCTGTATCACTCCCCTTAAATTAAGGGGAGGTTAGGTGGGGTTATTCAATTTTTTAACTCCCCCTGCCACCTCTTTAGCAAAGATGGGATAACTTTCTACTCATTCTCAAATTATATGATTGGGCGGCTTACCATGAGACGGAAGAATCGTTTCCACATCTTCATGGGGACTGGGAATTACATGAACAGAAACAAGTTCTCCCACATGGCGCGCTCTCTCGGCTCCAGCCTCGACGGCCGCCTTGACTGCGCCCACATCGCCCCTTACCATCACAGTCACAAGTCCGGCGCCGATTCTTTCCTCGCCGACGAGCCTGACTTTTGCGGTTTTCACCATTGCATCAGCAGCTTCAACTGAACCTATAAGACCTCTGGTTTCAATCATTCCCAGTGCTTCTTTCATCATCTTTTATTTCCTTTCATTTAAAGAATTGCTTTACCCATATAATCATGGGGAGAGGGAATAACAATGCTCTCCACCAGGAATCCTTCATTTTCAACCATTGCAACGCCCGCCCCGGTTGCAGACTGGACTGCGCCCACATCGCCCGTAAATGTAACAAATGATTTACCGCCCATACCGTTGGCAAGCCTTATTTCAATAAGATCAACTTTTGCCGCTTTGACGGCTGCATCAGCCGCAAGAATTGCAGAAGCCGCGGAAAAAGTTTCTATGCAGCCAAGAGCTTTCAACTTAACAACCTGGGAACTTGAGGTAAGAGCCGGCTGGACCTGGGGATGAACATTGGGAATGATAAATTTATCCACTATATTTCTCTCCCCCACCTCAAGCCCCCTGTTGACGGAGGTTCTCACGGCATCAACATTGCCGGTGATATAAACAATATATTTTCCTGCACAGACGGGGTGCGCTTCGATAAGATCAACCTTTGCAACTTTAACCATGGCATCACATGCTTCAATGCCCTTGGCAATGCTGTTAAATTCCACCATTCCAATAGCAATATACATTTATATCTCCTGCAATCACTTTTAAACTAAGAATTCTATTTCCCTGCAATCTTAACCTGCTTCAATTACTACACTGTCCCCTGCTTCCCTGACAAATCCTGAAACACTTGCATGAATTCTTGCCCCAAGCTTGCCTTCAGGAATTTCTCCTATAAGCTGACCGGCTTTAACTTTATCGCCCGCTTTAACCACAGGAATTGACGGTGCGCCAAGATGCTGCTTAAGAGGGATTGTTACTTTTTGCGGTTTATAACCGTTTTCTCTAAACGGAGCATCGGTATAATAAGGAGCAAGCTCAAGTCTTTCCATAAGTCTTTCAACCGGGATAAGCCTTCCCGCCCTGAACTCAGGCGGTTTTACATCAGTTCTGGCATGAGGATTTTTAACGCCTTTTCTAATCATCTCTCTTTTTACCTGAGCCATCAGTTCACCCGGAGAGAGTCTTAAGGGACAGGAAAAATACGTGCAAAGCCCGCATTCGCAGCACATAAAGGCTGTAGTTACAATGTTCGTGTAAGAAAGCCCGTAAGGCACTGCTCTCATTATCAAATGAGGATAACAGTAATGTCCAAGAAGATAGCGGGGACAAAGATCGGTGCAATACATGCACTGGTCGCAGGCGGATTTTCCGATTCTTATCCGGGCTGAAACTGACTGTGATTTTCTTGCCATGAAAGGATGGTCAACATCAAGAATGACAATGCCGCTGGTAGTTTTTAAAACGGGCTTGTCAAGGTCTGATTCAACACAACCCATCATGGGCCCGCCCACAAGAATTTTAAAGTTGCGGCTGTTGCTGCCGCCGGCAAGCATGATAGCTTCTCTGAAGCTTGTTCCAATTGGAAGATTTAAAGTAGCCGGCTCTCTTACATCTCCGGCTACAGTAAGCATGCGGTGGGTGACGGGAGTTCCTTCCAGGGCTCTTGAAATGTTTACAAGAGTCCCAACATTATTTACAATTACGCCCACGTGAAGGGGAATGCCGCCTTCGGGAACTGTTCTGCCAAGAATGTCATAAACAAGAGCCTGTTCATCGCCGGCTGGATAAACATTTTCAAGAAGGGACACCTCAATATTGCCGGCGCCTGCAGCAGCTTTTTCAAGGGCTTCAACGGCTTTGTAGTTTTTTTTCTTAACCCCGATAAAGCCTTTCTTTGCGCCGGACAGTTCTATGACAATCTTCATGCCCTTTACAACTTCAGGAGCAAAGAGAGTCATGGTTTCTTTATCAACACTAAGAAGAGGCTCGCATTCGGCGCCGTTTCCAATTAAAATTCCACCCTGCTCTGATACTTCACATGGGAAGGAAAAACCGGCGCCTCCGGCACCAACAACTCCTGCATTTTTTATTTTTTCAATTCTTGGATCCACAGCATCAAGGGGGTTATTTTCGCTCCTTACTCCCTCATGGACAAAACTAAGGCTCATTCCGCTGCAAAATCCAAACTCGACCTTCGGTCTCAAACAGTGGATTTTGCGAACGCTCCATTTCGCCAAGTTTTGTTAGCCATTCAGTCAGTATGTCGCTTCAATAACCCCCTCTCCTCCCAGATTACTTAACAAGTCTCAACTCTATAATCAAAAATGAATTGCCAATAATTATAAATTTATCAAATTATTCTGAAATAATCCACCAGGACGCAGCGGCGCTGGCGGGTAAAACTGCGCGGCGATGTAACTCCTTCGCCGGTTGGTCCGGCAATCGTAAGACTGGTATGTCCTTCGCCGCCGAAGCCCAGTCCTGCATAAGTGGGAGCATTCTTTATAAAAATGGAAGTCTGAAGCCTGTAAGCCATATTGCTTAAATTTTCTATATTTTTTGAATGCATTGCTGAAGTATGAAGAAACCCATGCTCGGCTTTTACTGAAAGCTCAATTCCTTCCATGGCGCTTTTTACTCTTACAATAGGCAGTAACGGCATCAACTGCTCAAGATAAACAAGAGGATGATCAGCCGTTACCTCGGTTATTAAAAGCCTTGTTTCAGGCGAAACATCAATGCCTATGCTTTTGGCAAGAACCCTGGCATCCTTCCCAACAAGATCCCTGTTAAGTGTGGGCTCAGGACAGCCCACGCCGCCTTCTTTTGCCACCAGCTTCTCAGAGAAGGAAGTTTGACGGGCATTTAGTTCATACGCACCATAAAGTCTCATCTGCTCCTTTAATTCATCGGCAACTTTATCTACAACGAAAACTTCCTTCTCTGAAATACACATTACATTGTTATCAAAGCTTGCACCTGCAACAATATCTCTGGCAGCTTTTGGTATGTCTGCCGTCTCATCCACCACTACAGGGGGATTGCCCGGACCCGCGGCAATTGTCTTCTTGCCCGAAGTCATGGCATGATGAACCACGGCGGGACCTCCTGTGACAACAAGAATTCTTATACTGCGGTGCTTCATGAGTGCCTGGCTTGAAGCAACGGTTGGCTCTTTTATGGTGGCAATAAGATTTTTCGGTCCGCCTGCTTTTTCAATTGCTTCATTTAATAGCTCAATAGCTTTCATACAGACTCTCTTTGCCGCAGGATGGGGATTAAAAACAATGGAATTCCCGGCAGATACCATAGCAATAGAGTTGTTAATAACGGTGGCGGCGGGATTTGTTGAAGGAGTTATTGCGCCGATAACGCCGTAGGGACCCATCTCTATCAAAGTAAGTCCACGGTCGCCGCTTACCGCTGTAGAAACAAGGTCCTCAACACCGGGCGTTTTCTGCGCAGCCAGAATGTTTTTCTGAATCTTATCCGGAACTCTTCCCATGCCGGTTTCAGCCACTGCTGTTTCGGCAAGAAGCCTTGCATTGGAAATAACAGCTTCTCTCATGGACTGGATAATTTCCTTGCGCTTATCAAGACTGAGATTCATCAAATCACCCTGCGCCTTAGAAGCCGCATTTATTGCATCATCAATGTTTAAAAAAACTCCCCTGGAAACTGAGCCTCCGTCAAAAGATTCTTTTTGCCTTACCTTTTTTATAACTTCTTCAACAATTCTGCCGATTTCAAATTTATCAACTTCAGACATGAAATACCTCCGCATTCGTCATTGCGAGGGACGAAGTCCCGCGGCAATCCCGCTTGTACGGGATTGCTCCCCCAACCCTTTCAGGGCGGGTGGGCAATCTCTTATTTAAAATTTACATAATTATTACTTCAATTGAAAGCTTCTCTGCTTCCTCCCGGGCTAGTGGAGTAATAATTGTGCCCGAAGGAAACTCAAGCCGTTTCTTTCCGTCGGCTCCCGCAGTTATTATATCTTCGCGCGTTATGATGATTTTTTCTCTTCTGACGGTTTTAGAAGGAAACTCCGATGAAATAATTTTCTCTCCCAGGATGCTTGAGCCTGACGGAACAAAGCCCAGCGTCTTTTGAATCTGCAGGGCTAAATTCTTCCGCTCTACTAACTGCACTCCCATTCCCTTAACAAGGGATAAATTTTTATCAAGAATATCACAGAAAATCTTCGGCAGGGAGGAGACATAAAAATTCAATGAATTAACTTCTTCACAGCAGGCTATTACCGGAGTTCCTGCAATCACTGAAGAGATAACTGCAGATGAAACAAGGCTTTCGGGACATAAATTGGCTACGCGTGAAAGTTCCTTTAAATCAAGAACAGGCACAAGGAGAAGTTCAAAATCATGTAACTTTGAACTTGACATTTCCGCTTTTCCGTCAATTATATCCACACCTGAAAAATTGCCTGCCCTGGCAGAAACAGCATCTGCAGATAAATCCTGAAAAGCCGCCGACCAATGTATCGGCAACGAAGAAATAGATCTCAGCCTGATTCCAGAATTCATTATCGTCTCCCCTTGAGAGGACGATTAAAACTTTTTTTGAAGATACAAAACCAGCGCCGTTCCCGGAAAACACAGAGGGGGAAGGAGTTATCCCCCCCCCTTCATTTTTTCTGAGCTGCTGAATAACCTCTCTGGTTATAAGCTCTATTAATTCTTCATGTTCCATAAAGAGTCACTATCTATTCTTTTCGGCTCCAACTTTTTCTTTAGGAGGAGCAATGGGAAGAACCTCATCAAGATCCTTATGAGGACGGGGAATTACATGAACTGCAACAAGTTCTCCAACCTTTCTTGCAGCAGCAGCACCTGCATCAGTTGCGGCTCTTACGGCTGCAACATCACCTCTTACCAGTGCTGTCACCAGCCCGGCTCCAATCTTTTCATAACCGATTAGCTTGACATTTGCAGCTTTTACCATGGCATCAGATGCCTCAATCATTGCTACCAGTCCTCTTGTTTCTATCATTCCCAGTGCTTCGTAAGTGCTTATCAATCCTTTCACCTCCTTTTACGATCTTAACCGCTTGCTAATAATTTTCCTTTCATTCCCATTGTAAAGGCGCAGGCGTTTGCTTCATCAGTGTCAAGATGAAGCTCCAGCTTAAAATCATGCCGTACCCTTACAAAAACTTTTTCAAAAACAAGCCCTCTTTCACCTTCTACGGCAATCCTTACAAATTCTCCGTTTTCTACTCCAAGCCTTTTTGCATCATCAGGCGTGGCGTGAAGATGACGCTGGGCAACAATAACGCCTTTTTTTAATGTAACTGCTCCGGCAGGACCCGCTATAGTTATACCGGAAGAATCGCGATGGTCCCCTGAATCCCTTATGGAAAATTTATCGTAGCCAAGAGCATAACAATCAGTGATGGAAATCTCAACCTGGCTTTCTTTGCGCTCAGGCCCGAGAATTCTTACATTTTCTTTAACACCTTTCGGACCAACCACTGTCACGCATTCGGATGCGGCAAACTGTCCCGGCTGGCTGAGATCTCTAAGCTTTGACAGCTGATAATCTTTTCCGAATAAAACATCTAAATCCTCTCTTGAAAGATGACAGTGCCTGCTGGAAGATGCAACAGGAATCAAAAGTTTCTCTTCTGTTGAAATCTTTGCTTCCTGTTTTTTCCCCACAGTGCCTGCGGAAACTCTTTCAAGCACTTCCTGCACTACAAACTTAATTAATTCTTCCTCAGGCAAATCCTGTACCTCCCGTGAGAAAAAAAAGAAAATAACCCTGTTACAAAGCCTTTATTTAAAGCCGTATTTCAAGGAAAACTTCTACAAAAAATTCTTTAATTCCTTTTTCCCTTGAATTAATTTTATATTTATCTGAAGCCCCATGCCTTTAGAATATCTTCCCTGTCTCTCCAGTCAGGTTTTACCTTCACCCACAATTCAAGATAAACTTTTTTCTCCAGAATTTCTTCAATTTCCTTGCGGGCAAGAGTGCCAACCTGCTTTAACCGTTCCCCGCCTTTGCCGACAATAATCTTTTTATGGGATTCTTTTTCCACATAAATATATGCGCTTATATAAATGTAACCGGGCTTTTTCCCCGGCTTCAGCTCTTCGACTTCAACCATTATGCCGTGAGGAACCTCCTGGCGGGAAAGGCTCATGGCTTTCTCCCTGATAATCTCCGAGATTTGTATTTTTTCATCTAAATCGGTTGTCTGCTCAGGAGGGAAAAAGGGGAAGCCCTCGGGAAGATATTTTACAACTGAATCCCCTGCCTTCTCCAGATTTTCACCGGTGAGACATGATATGGGGATAATTTCTTCAAAGTTAGTAAGAGCTTTATATTCCTCTATTCTTCCGGCAAGAATTTCAGGCTCTATTCTGTCAATCTTGTTAACCAGCAGAATACGCTTTATCTTTTTTTGAGAACCCGAGGCAAGAAATTCAGCGACATGATTATCTTCGGGAAGAGGCGGGGTTGATGCATCAACCATGAATATAACAATATCTGCCTCTTTTGCCTCTTCTTTAGCCGATTCCAGCATATATTCACCCAGAATATGCCGGGGCTTGTAAAAGCCGGGAGTGTCAACGAAAACTATCTGGTACCCCGCGCCGTTTAGTACGCCAAGAATCCTGCGCCGGGTCGTCTGAGGTTTCGAAGTGACAATAGCAATCTTCTTCCCGATGATACGGTTTATAAAAGAAGATTTCCCGACGTTTGGTTTTCCAAGGATGGCTGCAAAGCCGGATTTAAAGCCTGAATTCAAGATTCCCCGCCCTTCCGCCTTGCCATCTCATAAGCAATAAATGAAGCAACATCCTGAGGGAGGGTGCCGGGACCAAAACCTGCATCATAGCCAAGCTCCTTGGCAAGAGCCGGTGTTATACGGGGACCGCCAACCACGAGAATTACATTGTCTCTCATTCCTTCGGCTTCAAGAATATCCACCAGATGAGTAAGATTTGAGAGGTGAATATCTTTCTGGGTAACCACCTGGGAAACTAAAATGGCATCGGCGTCAACTTCTATCGCCTTTGCAATAAGGTCTTCATTTCGCACCTGACTGCCCATGTTATAAGCTGTTATTTCAGAATACCTTTCAAGTCCGGGATTTCCGTGAAAACCCTTCATGTTCATTATTGAATCTATGCCGACCGTATGAGCATCAGTTCCGGTACATGCGCCGGCAACAGTAATTTTTCTTCCAATCTTCATTCTTATGTAACGGTTTACTTCGTCAAACTCCATAAGCGGAAAAGCAGTTTCAATAAATTTAAGTTTCTCAACATCAATCAGATGCCTGCATTTTCCATAAACAACAAAAAATGAAAAACCAAGCCCCAGGCTGTTGGAATGCACTACATGCACATCTTCTAATCCCATTTTTTTTGATAATTCCAGAGCTGCGGCATCAGCCCGGGGCCCGGCTTCAAGAGGCAAAGTAAAACTTAATTGAACTGCACCGTCATTAAGAGTGTCGCCGTAGGGTTTTATCTTCTTTAACTTCTCTTCCACAAAAATTTCCTTCCCTTAATTTACCTCTTTATCCTGGGGATTTTTTTTGCCGGTGCTTTTCTGGAGCCCTTCCGGCAGTAAGGACACATTTTCTTGCAATTTGGACACTGGGGGCTCTGGCCCATGCCCGTTCCGGGATGCCGCCCGCGAAAATAATCAACCACAGTAGTTTTTGCTTTTAATTTTAATCCTTTAACGGTAAACTGATAAAGAACACCATTTTGCAGAACATATATATAGTTTTCCGATATCTCCATAACCGGAGTTCCATACATCAGAAGCGGAGGTCCACCCATACCGTTAGACGGTCTGCCATAACCGGGTTGATGCCAGCCGGGTGAGGCGGATGGAGGTCCACCAGGTGCACCGGGAGGCGGCCCGCCGGGACCCATGCCGGGGGGCGGCCCTGTAGGCGGCATATTCGGCGTTGAACCTGGAGACGGCGATGCTGCCGGAGACTGCATGGAACCTTCCGCCCAGGCAAACCCGCCTATCGAGATAAGAAGTATAGCAGCAGACAAAAGTGCCATACAAAATAAAAACAAATTTTTCCTTTTCATTTAAATTCTCACCCCTTTTTATTTTATATTGTAGTAGTGGCAAAGCTTAATTTTTCGCTTCGCTCTCGCCGAGCTGCTCGCTCGGCTTCATCCTTGAAATCAGGTTTTGCGGAACCTTCTATGCTCGCCCCTTGCTCGCCAAGAAGTTCCAGCCAAAACCCGTGCTCTTGCAGTGCAAGCCCTCCCTAATCGGTCGGGACGCACCTTGCTTTGCCTTTTTTATGCAGACCAAGGTCTGCCACTACCTCATTTTGGAGAGCAAGCTCTCCCACTACAATTTCTTTTATTCAACGACAGTTAAAAAATTGAAAAAGCTTTTCTTCGAAAGGATTGTAATAATCTTTTGCCTTTGCCACCACCCCCTCAAGACCTTTTCCCCCCCCGGGAGATCTTGAAACACTAGCAAATTTCTTGTTTTCTATCGCTTTCATCACTCCTGTTTGCTCAACTTCTTCAAGCATCCTGACCGCCTCATCAAGAACTTTTTGTGCCCTTTCCTGAATGTAGCCGCCTTTTACAAACATGATGTCATCAGAAAGATTGCGGGTGTTATTCATTACATATTTTGCATTTTCAATAGAAAGAAACCTGTCCTGCAGGAAGGGCGTATGAATCGCCTCGGTCATCATTCCAAGAAGATGAATGGACTGATTACTCATAACAGAAGCTAAATTAAACATGCCGTCCAGAAGATGGCTGAAAAATATATTTCCTATCTTGTGCTTTGTAGGAGGCATATATTTCAAGGGAGCTTCAGGGAATATCTCCCTTGCCATCTGAGCCTGGGCAAGTTCCATTAAAAAGCCGTTTTCAATAAGTGGGTCCATCTCAAAGGCATGGCCAAGTCCCATCTGCGACGGCTTCAGCCCCGCCCTCAGGGCAAACTGTTCATTGATAAACTGGGAAGCAAGAACGGTATGTGCCTCTTCCACCGCATCCGAAGTGGTGAGATAGTTGTCTTCCCCGGTATTTATTATCAAGCCGGCAAAAGCTATGATTCTGCGGGAAAAATACTGGTCAATGAATGTTCTCTTCATATTTATATCTCTGAAGAGAATGCCGTACATGGCATCATTTAAAAGCATGTCAAGTTCTTCCATTGCTCCCATGACTGCGATTTCAGGCATGCATAAACCGGAACTGTAGTTAACAAGCCTTACATACCGGCCGATTTCATTTCCTATCCGGTCAAGAGCCTGCCTCATTATTCTGAAATTTTCCTGGGTGGCGTAAGTGCCGCCGTAGCCTTCGGTGGTGGCTCCATAAGGCACGTAATCTAAAAGGCTCTGCCCGGTTGATCTTATAACTGCAATTATATCAGCGCCCTGAAGAGCAGCAGCCTGAGCCTGCACCACATCCCCATAAATGTCTCCTGTGGCAACTATCACATAAAGAAGAGGTTCTTTTCCTTCTCCCAGCTTTTCTTTAAGGGACTTTCGCTTCTCTCTTTTACCTGTAATTTCATCAAGAACCTCTCCGGCTTGCGTATCAAGAAACTCCCGAACCTCTTCATCAGAAGCTCCATTTACCGAAGTAATATCAAATTTTTTATCCTCTAATTTTTCGTAAATATCAGGGAGCGTGCAATCCAGGGAAATAAGCGCCTTCCCAAGCCACCAGGCAGCGCCTTTTGAAAGTTTGCCTGCGTTATTAATGTTATCAACAATAACATTGGGCATTGGAATTTCATCCCTGTTTACGCCGTCAACTCCAAAGAGTCTTAAAACCGCCCTTTCAACGGAAACGGTTGTATGAGAGGAGATAAATTCCTGAACCGGCGAAACTATTTTTCCCGCCAGTTCTCTTGCTTTTTCAATTTTTTTATCATCAAGATCCAACTTTTTCATAATGGATAGACTTCTACAAAGGCAATTCCAATCCTTTATAACGGGAATCAGAGAGCAGGGTTATGAATCGCAATAACCCCTCCTATCCCTCCCCTTAATTTAATGGGAGGGATAATAAATCCCCCCTCTTTGCTAAAGAGGTGGCGAGGGGGAGTTAAAAAATTTTATCAGGCGAGTCTTGAAAGATAGCTGGAAACATATTCGGAAATTCCATCCTCTAATGAATAAAACGGTTTATTATAACCGGCTGATCTTAATTTACCGATATCAGCCTGCGTGAAATACTGGTAAATATCCTTCAGATTCTCCGGCATTTCTATAAACTTTATCCGTGCCTTTTTATTAACAGCTTTAAATAAGCAAAACCCTATGTCCAGAAAGGTGCGGGCTTTTCCTGTTCCTACATTGTATATCCCGGAAATATTTTTGTTGTCCATGAAATAAAGTATAACATTGACAACATCTTTAACATAAATAAAATCCCGGCACTGCTCCCCGTCTTTAACATCATCTTTATAAGATTTAAAAAGCTTTAAGACGCCGCTTTTTTTAATTTGATTATACCCATGATAAATAACTGAAGCCATTTTATCCTTATGTCCTTCGTATGGACCATACACATTAAAAAATTTAAGCCCAACCCACTGGGGAGGAAGATTCTTTTGTTCCAACACCCATTTATCAAATAGATATTTTGAAAAACCATAATAATTCAGGGGATTCAGTTTCCTGGAATTATCAGAATAACCTCTATCCCCATTTCCATATGTTGCCGCAGAGGACGCATAAATCAGCCTGACTCCATTCCTTCTGCAATATTTAAAAACAGATTTCGAGTATCCGGTATTATTCTTAAGCAAATATTCTTTGTCCTGAAGTGTGGTATCAGTAGCAGCTCCCAGATGAATAAAATGTGAAGGCTTTCCCGTCAAATCTGTATCAACTAATCTTAAAAACTCATCTTTTTCATAATAAGTACGATAGGAGAGATTCTCCAGGTTTCTTTTTTTCTTTGAGGACAAATGGTCCACCAGGATTAAATTGTTAATTCCCCGCTTATTCAATGCCTTCACGAGATTTGTTCCAATAAATCCCGCTGCGCCTGTTACAATGATTGAATCATTACTCATGCAAATATCTGCTCGTTTCTAATAGTTTCAAAATAATCATTAGATGAATATCAATTCTATATTCAGTCTTCGCTTACCTTGTGCTTTCCCTTATGCACTGTCTCCCCATCCTAGAAAATACTTTATAACAAATCACCATTTCCCTCTCCCCAGCGGAGAGAGGGAAAATTGCGGAACATCCTCGCCCCTCCGGGGAGAGGATTGAGGTGAGGGGGCAAGAAGGTTTAATAATAAGAGGGAAAGAATTTATCCTTGATTCAGCTTGAAAGGAGAATCCTCTTGAAAAATTTGAAAGATTTAAGCGAGAAAGAACTTCTCTTTAAAGGCGCAGGAGAAAATCTTCTGCCCCACTATGCTATGGTAAGCGAAATCAGGGAAAAAGGTCCCAAAATTTTATCCCGCGGAGAAGGGGCGCTTCTCTGGGACATAGACGGGAAAGAATATATTGACGGCCATTCCATCCTCTGGGTTGCAAACATCGGACACGGCAGGAAAGAGATTGCCGAAGCCGCTTCGGCACAGATGGAAAAATTTGCCTACGGCAGTTTGTTCGGCGGATATTATAACGAACCAGCCATAAAACTTGCCATGAAATTAGCCGAAATCACACCCGGTGATTTAAACGCAATTTTTCTTGTAAGCGGCGGTTCTGAAGCGGTTGAAGCGGCAATAAAAATTGCAAGACAGTACCATCAGAGAAAAGGCTATCCCAACAGGTATAAAATAATTTCAAGAAGGGAATCGTATCACGGCGTGACTTACGGCGCGTTAAGCGCCACAGGATTAAGAATTTACCGGACTCCTTTTGAGCCGCTGGTGCCGGGCTTTGTTCATGTGCCTGCGCCTTACTGCTACCACTGCGATTATGGAAAAGAATATCCGGACTGTGAGATTGGCAGCTCCCAGATGAATAAAATGTGAAGGCTTTCCCGTCAAATCTGTATCAACTAATCTTAAAAACTCATCTTTTTCATAATAAGTACGATAGGAGAGATTCTCCAGGTTTCTTTTTTTCTTTGAGGACAAATGGTCCACCAGGATTAAATTGTTAATTCCCCGCTTATTCAATGCCTTCACGAGATTTGTTCCAATAAATCCCGCTGCGCCTGTTACAATGATTGAATCATTACTCATGCAAATATCTGCTCGTTTCTAATAGTTTCAAAATAATCATTAGATGAATATCAATTCTATATTCAGTCTTCGCTTACCTTGTGCTTTCCCTTATGCACTGTCTCCCCATCCTAGAAAATACTTTATAACAAATCACCATTTCCCTCTCCCCAGCGGAGAGAGGGAAAATTGCGGAACATCCTCGCCCCTCCGGGGAGAGGATTGAGGTGAGGGGGCAAGAAGGTTTAATAATAAGAGGGAAAGAATTTATCCTTGATTCAGCTTGAAAGGAGAATCCTCTTGAAAAATTTGAAAGATTTAAGCGAGAAAGAACTTCTCTTTAAAGGCGCAGGAGAAAATCTTCTGCCCCACTATGCTATGGTAAGCGAAATCAGGGAAAAAGGTCCCAAAATTTTATCCCGCGGAGAAGGGGCGCTTCTCTGGGACATAGACGGGAAAGAATATATTGACGGCCATTCCATCCTCTGGGTTGCAAACATCGGACACGGCAGGAAAGAGATTGCCGAAGCCGCTTCGGCACAGATGGAAAAATTTGCCTACGGCAGTTTGTTCGGCGGATATTATAACGAACCAGCCATAAAACTTGCCATGAAATTAGCCGAAATCACACCCGGTGATTTAAACGCAATTTTTCTTGTAAGCGGCGGTTCTGAAGCGGTTGAAGCGGCAATAAAAATTGCAAGACAGTACCATCAGAGAAAAGGCTATCCCAACAGGTATAAAATAATTTCAAGAAGGGAATCGTATCACGGCGTGACTTACGGCGCGTTAAGCGCCACAGGATTAAGAATTTACCGGACTCCTTTTGAGCCGCTGGTGCCGGGCTTTGTTCATGTGCCTGCGCCTTACTGCTACCACTGCGATTATGGAAAAGAATATCCGGACTGTGAGATTGAATGTGCGGATGCCATAGAAGATACGATTCTCTGGGAAGGTCCCAAAAGCGTTGCGGCAGTAATTGGAGAGCCTGTGATGAGTGCTGCCGGAGTTCTTGCCCCTCCAAAGGAATACTGGGAAAAGGTACGGGCAGTCTGCAATAAATATGAAATTCTTCTTATCGCCGATGAAGTCATCAACGCATTTGGAAGAACAGGCAAGTTTTTTGCCTGCGAGCATTACGGCATAACTCCCGATATTATGACTTTTGCCAAAGCAATGAGCGGCGGGTACGCTCCTATCGGCGCAGCCGCGGTAAGCAAAAAAATCGCCGATGAATTTGTTGACTGGATGTTTGTTCACGGAATCACTTACGGCGGTCATCCTGTTTCGGCAACCTGCGCCATGAAAAATATTGAAATTCTTGAAAGGGAAAAACTCCCCGGTCGCGCCGAAGAAATGGGGAGGTATTTAAAGGAAGGTTTGAATTCCCTGAAGAGCCATAGAATCGTGGGAGATGTAAGATCAATCGGGCTTCATTCAGCCATTGAATATGTTAAGGATAAAAAGACCAGGGAGCCTCTTTCAGGAAAGGAAAGAGTTGCTTCAAAAATCGAAGAGATTTCCTGGCAGAGAGGCTTGTATCTATGCAGGGCTTCGGTTGACAAGACTTACGTGGCTCCGCCTCTTGTCATTGAAAAGAAGCAAATTGAGAAAGTCATAGGCATATTGGATGAGGCAATAGGGATTGTGGAGAAGGATATAAAATAATTTAATTTGTGTATTAAAATGATATGTAAAGGCATAAACAATGATTTAGCTCGTTAGTATATGTCCTAAGAGCCCAATTGAATCCTTTGATATAAACCTTCTAAGAGTAGTATCATAATATCTGGCTCTCAAATACAGAAGCCCGGAGTCATCCTCCTGCATCTGCCCCGTGAACCTCTTCATGTTATAACTCTGATTCGGAGGATCACCGGGCTGAGGAGGAGCAGGCTCGCCCCAAACATCATAATCATAAGCATCTGTGATGGTGCCAGTATCATCTGTAAGCGTAATAACACTGCCCAGCCAATATTAAAAAGAATATTATTTAAAGTTCCTAAAAAATTGCCCTTTATCATACTTAAAAAATCACTTTTCAAAGGCATATTAAAAGCTATTGAATTTATTCTTAAAAAGAATTTAGGTAAAAAATGTTTATTTAAATCTCTGATATTATCAAGTAATCATCCCTTGTTTTATTAAGCTTCAATTTAATCTGCTTATCAGCCTTCGAAAGCATTGGATATTTTTCTAGCTTAATACCTTCGCTAGAAATATTTGCCTCAGATATAATTTTCCCATTCTTTAATAAGTAAAAACACATCAGTTCTGGATCATCTGAAGATACAGCAATTTTTTCAGCAAGTTCACGATTAATTCTAATAAACTTTCCTTCAATTAGTATTTCGTCTATAAAATCTTCTCTCCCTCCCCCGTAACAAATCAAATACCCATCAGCCTCTTTATCATTTTCGATAACAATTGTCCTGGATTCCCCTGGTTTTAACTCGTTCCATGCTTTAAGAACCTCATCTCTAAATTGTTCTCCAACCTTACTGCGAGCACAGCCTGTTACAAAAAATATTATAAAGGGAATTACCAATGCGATACATACTAAAATCTTTTTTATACTCTTCTGTTTCATTTTTACCTAATTTCTCCGGGTATCCAAGGACCTTTTAAATTGTCCCATTTTTCCCGCTTATATATTACTACCAAGTTATGGTTTATAGCATATTTTGTAAGTTCTTCTACACTCATATTACTATATTTTTGAGCGTTCCCTAAAGCTATTCCTATTAGGTTGTTATGCGTATCCATAAGTTTGTCTTTTAAAGGTTGTCCTGGGGTGTTTTCATGTGCAGATGCCCATTCCGAAGCTGTTGCCGCTCCAAACTCTCGCGTCATAGCTATAGCCCAATAAACATGCCTAAAAGCATCAGCAACATTACCTACCCCATTCGGCGCGACAGACTTAGGATAATTCCTAAGTTGAGCATCTAAGGCTTCTTGCCTTAATTGAACTACTCTTTTTGTTGTTTTATACCCATATTTCACAGCCAGCCTTTTTTTCCACTCATTTGCATTGTGAAAATTTGATCCACTATCTGATACTGCTCTTCCTACAGGAACGCCAGGGACTGGATCCTGAGGAATCATCCATACATAAATTGGTATTGGACCTTTGAATGTCACGGTTCCGTTAATCTGTACTTCGCCTTTCGTAGTCCCTATTTGAACCCATCCTCCTCCGCCACCACCTATACTATTTGGGGGCAGGCTCAATAATCCAGAAGGATATATACGATTTGTAGGGCTGTTTTCACAATATACATATGGATTTATTCCACCCGCAAGCCCAATTGGATCCTTAGAAATAAACCTTCTCAGAGTTGTATCATAATATCTTGCTCTCAGATACAGAAGTGAAGTTTCATCTTCCTGCATCTGACCCGTAAATCTCTTCATGTTATAACTCTGATTCGGAGGATCACCGGGCTGAG
>JAMDEM010000026.1 GCA_023486985.1 Bacillota bacterium | reverse complement strand
TAAAAATTTAAAAAAGGCTTTCTGGAACCCGCACCACATAAGGGTTTGGAGGCTGGAGGTGAAGAAAAAAATATGGGTGGCTAGAAACCCTTACAGGATAAGGGTTTGCGAGTTTTCTGAAAGGCACGAAGTTATAAATAAAGGAGGTGAGAAATATGAGCATTATTTATTGGATTATTTTTGGGTTAATTGCCGGAAGCATTGCAAATTTTATCACACCTGGTTCCCAAGGGGGAATTATAGGGTCAATCATCCTGGGAATTATTGGGGCAGTGGTGGGTGGTTATCTGGGACAAAGGTTTTTTGGAGTTGGGATTACTGGATTTAATGTGATGTCTTTTGTGGTAGCAGTAGCCGGGTCATTGCTTTTAATTTTTATCGGCAGGCTGTTTATGCACCGCGGTTAGCCTGCTTCGTACTAAGAGTATTATGGATACGAGACAGGTTCCAGAAAGGTAAAGAATGGATTTTTGAAAAAATCGAAAATGCCCTGTTGATAATTAACGAAGGAGTAGTTTTATGAACCATTTTTTGAATTCAAAAATTTCTGTTTGGTCTTTTTAATGGGCATGCTGATTTTTTATTCATCGGAATACTTCAAGAGCGACGCCAGACAGCAAAGCCATATTAAATGGATTGATGAAGCTTATGCCCTGTTTCCAAACCTGCCGTCCAGGGAATTCTGGAATTTTCGGGCAAACCTCAAGCGCCTCTGATTTACGTCGCGGGCGGATTAGACCCATGGAAGTATCCGGGCATAAGATCCAGCCGGGAGATAAAGAAGGGCAGTTATACCGTGTTGAAAAACCGGCGTTATATGCCTGAGTTATTTATCGGCGGCAAGCAGGGTTAAAGGTATTTTTCTTCAATTCATAGAATCAATTTTCAAGGTTTGGCAGTATCTTCTAAGTAACATTATGCAAAAAAAAATTATAATCATCATCATTTTAGCAATTTTACTAGCGGCTGGATTTCTTTACATATCCTTCTTTAAAGGGAATTCCGGCAATGAATCTTCAGTAATTTATGGCAATGGGATTATTGAAGCCAAAGAAGTCAATATCAGCAGCAGAATTCCCGGCAAAATCCAGAAGTCATTCATTAAAGAAGGCGGCAATGTCAGAGCGAACCAGTTGTTGTTCAGACTTGATTCCAAAGAACTGGACGGCCAGGTTCTGCAGGCTGAAGCAAATCTTCAGATTGCGCAGGCAAACCTATCGGAGTTAATTGCCGGAACACGAAAAGAAGAGATTCTTAAAGCCAGGGCGCAATACGATTCAGCAATGGAAGCCCTGAAACAGGCAAACGCCAGGTATGCACTTTTAAAGGAAGGACCGCGGAAAGAGCAAATCGCACAGCTTAAAGCTCAATATCAGATGGCGAAATCACGTCTGTCACTGATAAAAGGCAATTCCCGGAAGGCGAAAGCGGAGGAACTCAGGGATGCTGTTAAAAAAGCCGAAGCAGCCCTGCGCGAAATGCAAAGCGAGAAGAAAAATGAATCTCCCGCAAATACTCCCGCCGATTCTGAGAAGAATAAATCAGGCAATAAGGCAGCCGGCTCTTCGTCAGATGATGAGAAATGGCCCCTTGTGGTCTTAATGGCAGCAAAGGAACGCCTGGCAGAGGCTGATATCGCAGTTTCTCCGGATGGACAGCGTGAGGCTGAGGAGGCTCTTGAGCTTGCCCGCCAGCGCCTCGACGAAGCTGAGCACGGCGCCAGGTACCAGGAACTTCGCGTGGCTGAGTCTGCGGTAAAACAGGCAGAAGACCAGGCATCAGCAGCGAAAGCCATGCTCGATATGGCAATTGCCGGACCGGGCCCCCAGGCATTATCTGTTGCAAAGGGCCGCATAAAGCAAGCGCAGGGGGTATTGATGGTGGCTTCCGCAAATAAAGAATACGCTGAAATCCATTCTCCTCTGGCTGGCCGTGTTACTTATTGCGGCATTGAGCCGGGGGAAATGATTTTGCCCGGCATGACGATAGCGAAAATTGCAGCGCTTGAAAAAGTGTGGCTTAAGGTGTATATCCCCGGGCCCCAGGTAGAAAAAGTCTTCGTAAACCAGAAAGCAAAAATAACAACTGACGGGGGAGGTGTTTACGAGGGAAGGGTAATTGAAATTGCAGAAGAGCCGGAGTTCACCCCCAAAAATGTTCAGACCCGCTATGAAAGAGCAAAGCTCGTTTACGGCGTCAAAATTGAAATAAATAACCCGGAATACCTTCTTAAGCCGGGGATGCCTGCAGACGCAATACTTTATGAGCATTAATCTTCAAGAAACACCTTTTCGAAAAGAAGCTCTCCCCGTAATTTACATCCATAAGCTTTGCAAAAAGTTCCGTGATACTGTAGCTGTCCACAACCTGCATCTGGAGGTGCAGGAGGGAGAGTTATTCTGTCTTGCAGGACCTGACGGTGCCGGTAAGACAACAACGGTGCGATTGATTCTCGGGCTTATCGATCCGGAAGAAGGTGAAGTTTATATTAATGGCCGCAGCATTCGCGGCAAGCGCGATGCTGTAATAAAGAATATCGGGTATGTGCCTCAAAAATTCAGTCTTTACGAAGACCTTACGGTAAAAGAAAATTTGAAATTTTTCGGGAGATTATATAATCTTCGAGAGTCAGACCGTAAAGAAAAAGAAAATGAGCTTTTGGAATTTGCAGGGCTCCAATCCAGCCATGACCGTCTTGCCAGAAACCTTTCGGGAGGCATGAAACAGAAGCTTTCATTGATATGCACTTTGATTCACAACCCCGGCATCATTTTTCTTGACGAGCCTACCTCGGGACTTGATCCATTATCGCGGAGGGATTTTTGGGCTCTCCTGCACCACCTGTTAGACAGGAAAGTCACCATTTTTCTTACAACATCGCGCATGGAAGAGGCAGACTACTGCCACCGCATGGCATTGATGGACAGAGGAAGTATTCTCATGTGTGACTCACCCTCACAGATAAAAAGCACGCACTCGCACGAGATTATAGAAGTCACTGCAGAACCCGTAAGGAAAGCAAAAGAAATCCTTTCGCGCGCTGCGGATATTCAAAGAATTGAATTCTTTGGAGACCGGCTGCATATTACCCTGGCAAAAGATAGATTGGGTATCCAATCAATAAGGGAAATTCTGGAAAATGAAAAAATCAAAGTGGAAAAACTCCGGAAAATAACCCCGGGGCTTGAAGATATTTTTCTTTCCCTTTCCCGCGGAGAACCCCATGCAGGATAAAAATCACGGCTGCGCCATTTTTGTAAAGGATATCACCAAACGTTTCGAAAGCTTTACCGCTGTTGACAGGATTTCATTTTCCGTTTCACCGGGGGAGATATTCGGTTTTATAGGTCCCAACGGGGCAGGGAAATCAACAACTATTCGAATGCTTTGCGGGCTTATAACTCCAACATCGGGAATCGGAAAAGTCCTTGGTTTTGAAATTGACAGTGAAGCAGAAAAAATCAAATCGCGCATCGGCTACATGAGCCAGAAATTTTCACTTTATGAAGACCTTACGGTGGACGAGAATGTTGAATTTTTTGGAGATATTTACGGAGTATCACCTAAAGACCTGGCTGTGCGAAAGAAAAGTATACTTGCCACTGCCGGGCTCAATGAGCGAAAAAATGCAATGACAGGGGAATTGGCTGCCGGCTTTAAACAACGCCTGGCGCTTGGATGCGCCATGATCCATAAGCCGGACATCCTGTTCATGGACGAACCAACGAGCGGAGTAGATCCGGTTTCCCGGAGACTTTTCTGGGAATTGATAAACGGCATCGCATCTGAAGGAGTAACGGTTTTTGTGACAACTCACAACCTGGATGAAGCGGAACGCTGTGACAGGCTTGCCCTTATGTATGAGGGAAAATTGATAGCTGCCGGAAGGTCTAAGCATCTCAAAGAGCAGCATATTGAAGGCAGTTTGTTTGAACTGTCTATTCAGCCGATAGCAAAGGCAGTGGAATTATTGACTTCCCTGCCCTATATCAGGAATGTTACGGTGTGGGGCTCAAAGGTTCATGTGCTGGTCGAGAATTCAGAAAATGGCGAATCAATTCGCCGCAACCTGGCTTTGCCCGGAATATCCATAGACTCAATGGAACTAATCCCCCCCTCGCTTGAAGACGCCTTTATTGCGCTTGTTGAAAAAGAAAAAAGGAAAGTACTGCATGTATAAGCGGATAGTAATGGTTTCATGGAAAGAATTCATTCAGATATTGCGTGATCCCAGAATGCTCGCAGCGGCAATCTTAATGCCGCTTATCATGTTGATTCTCTATGGATATGCCATTGACATGGATGTGAAACATATCCGGTTGGCTGTCTATGACCAAAACAAGAGCCAGATGAGCCGGGAGTTGATCCAGTCATTCTCCCAGAGCGGCTACTATGACATCACCGCCTCGATAGACAGGTATAGTGACATTGACAGGTTTATGAATGAAGGAAAAGCCAGGATGGTACTTGTAATACCCCGGGATTTCTCCAGAGATATCCAGGAATTACAGAAAGCAACGGTAATGGTTATGATTGACGGCTCAGACTCAACCGGTGCCAGCACAGCCATCGTTTACGCCCGGGCAATACTTAGCCGCCATGCCGCCACTGTTTCGAAACTTACCTATTATACTCCGGGAGCGCATGGATATGTACCGGCGGTGGAAAATCGAACACAGTACTGGTATAATCCTGAGCTCAAAAGCAATTATTTTATCATACCCGGGCTTATCTCGATTATATTGATGATGTTATCGGCTTTATTGACCTCTGTTACGATAGTACGGGAAAGAGAACGGGGAACCATCGAGCAGCTGCTCGTTACTCCCCTCAAACCCCATGAATTGATTCTTGGAAAGATGATTCCTTATATCGCCATTTCGTTTGGCAACATACTTATTGCCATAGTCTCGGCAATTGCTATTTTTCACCTGCCCTTTGTTGGAAGCCCCGTCTTGTTTCTTATTATTTCAGCCGTATATGTGATAGCGGCACTGGGCCTCGGCATTCTTGTTTCAGTGATATCATCTAGTCAAAAAGTGGCATTGATCCTTGCCATAATGGTTTCTCAACTGCCGAGTATTCTTCTTTCAGGCTTCATTTTTCCGATACAGAGCATGCCGAAAGGATTACAGTGGATATCAAATCTCATCCCGGCAACATACTTTATCACAATTCTGCGGTCCATCTTCTTAAAGGGCAGCGGTTTTTCATTTCTCTGGCAGTCTGCTCTCTCGCTGCTAGTTATTTCCTCTATCACGCTGCTGCTAAGTTCCATATTTTTCAGAGGAAAGCTTTAATCTATGAACTTAAGACGTATTCTCAGAATAGCATGGAAGGAAATAATTCAGACTCTCCGCGACACGCGGATACTGTTGATTCTTTTTCTGGCACCTGTGGCTCAGCTCTTTATTTTCGGGTATGTGGTGAGCACAGATGTCACCCATGTGGCTGCGGCAATATGTGATGAAGACCATTCCCGGGCAAGCCTTGAATTGACAGACCGTTTCGTAAAATCTAACTATTTTGAGTATAAATACAGTTTGTCCGGTCCCGGTGATATTGACTGGGTCATGGATTCGGGCCGGGCGCAGATGGTTCTTCATATTCCCAGGGGCTTTGGATCCGATATTTCAAGAGGCAGGGGCACAGCAGTACAGGTTATTATCGACGGCACAGAGTCAATGACCGGGAGAATCATCAACGGGTATGTCAATGATATAATTGGAAGCTACTCTCAGGAAAAATCTTTAAGTATGGCTGAAAAATTAAATATTCAGCCGGTGAAGTTCACGAAAATAGACGGACGATTCCGGACATGGTACAATCCGGAACTTAAAAGTGTGAATTTTATGGTCCCGGGGGTGATGTGCGTTATTATACTCATCGCTACCATGAGTATGACCGCTATGGCTCTCGTCAGGGAGAAAGAAATCGGCACCATGGAACAACTCATCGTAACGCCTATCAGTCCCGGCGAATTGATGATTGGCAAGAGCCTGCCGTTTCTATTAACAGGAATCATTGATATGGTATTCATTTTGATTGCGGCATTTTATTGGTTTCATGTGCCCATTGCGGGAAACATATTACTGCTCTTTCTGCTGAGTGCTTTATTTATGCTTACAAGCCTGGGACTGGGCATTTTTATCTCAACAATCTCCACGACCCAGCAGGAAGCAACAATAATGAGTTTCTTTTTTCTCTCACCGTCTCTTATGCTTTCAGGCTTCATTTTTCCCATTGAAAATATGCCGCCGGTAATACAAAAAATTACTTATGTCCTGCCGCTTCGCTACTTCATAGAAATAGTCAGGGGTGTTTTTTTGAAAGGCATCGGGTTGGAAATTCTATGGCATCAGGCTTTGATTCTTTTAGTTTTCGGATTGACAATTTTAACCGTCAGCGCCATTCGTTTCAAAAAGAAAATTTCCTGATTAAGATATAGTTTAGCGCCATTATGAGATAAGCGCAGTTATAGATGTTATATTCAAGATTTAAAAGCAAAAATAATATTCAGGGCGACAACCGGCAGCATAACCCCAAAACCAATAACAAGTAAAAAGTATATTTTAAAATATACTGCGAAACTGATAAATACCAGGCTTAAGATTCCATACCATAACACCGGAATTAAAAAAACTGATTTATACAGGTTGCTTTGTTTAAGCTCATTAAAATATTCAAACAACCTGAATATACCGGTTATAATTAAAGTAACAATAAACCATCCAAAAAAATTATTAAACGGCACGCCGAAATATTGTTGGTGATCCAGCCAAATCCAATTCCCCAGCTTTACACATATCGGATCCAGGATCAAATCTATGACCACTACTGATAATCCGTCAATAATCATCAATACCGGAATCAGGAAAATATTTTTTTGCTGTTTGTTCGGTTTGTTTTTGTTCAACCAGAATAAAAAAGAATTTGTTAAGGAGTACCCTGTATAGATGAAAATTGCCCAGAACATCGGAACTAATACCGGCACATCCATCAATTTAAAACCAAGCAGTGGATTTGAATATACATAATGGCCGCCAAAAAAATTACTGTAATTCAATCCTATTATTTCAAAAATAAATCCCGTGGATGATGCCAGCGTTATAAAAAAAAACCGCTTTTATAATTCGATATCCAGCTGATATATAAAAATAAAGTTACCAGCAAATAAATTGCAGATAAACTTATAATAATCGCGGAGCTGCACCCGGATATTAAAAATATGTAATTAAATAAAACAATGATAGCAGTCAGATATAATGAAACCCATAGAATTTGACTTCTTTTTTCTATCATTTTGTTATCGCACCAAAAATCCTTAACTCTTTATACAATTATAAACAAAATTTTATTCCCGGAAAGGTTTTTTCCCCCAATCTGATTTGACGCAATAACGAAAAATCTTCTCTATGTAATCAGTCACCCTGGGAGGCGCGATGCCAGCCGGCTCCAGGAATTTACAGGCATTCGCAGTGTCAAAGATTGTTTTTACCCGGAAATACGGCCTGTACTGCCGCAGGGTATGCAGCAGATGTCTTTTTTTCCCGGGAAGAAAAGACATAAAAGGTCTGAAAGCCAGGTCGAAAAAAGCCGGGTTAACAAAACGCGGAGGCGGAAGCTTGAAAAATCTGGAAGCCAGGTTAGCAATTTCTTCCAGAGTTATATTCCCCTCAGGACCTGCACAAAGATGAAAACAATTTCCGGCAGCATCAGAGTCAAAACAAAGATGCGCTATAGATTCCGCCACAAAATTTACAGGAACAATATCTATAATTCCATCCGGGAAACCGGGTACAAACCGCCAGATTGTTTTCGTATATATTCTAAGGGGCCAGTAAATTGTCTTGAAACTTGTTGTAATGCCCGTATTGGAATCACCGACGATGATACTTGGCCTTACGATAGTGATTGGAAGGGCTTCGGCGCTTTTCCGGACAAGTTTTTCCGCCTCAAATTTTGTTTTCTCGTAGCTGTTGCGAAATGCCTGCCCGGCATCAATATCATTTTCCATAACCAGCCCGGTCCGCGTGCCTGTGACAAATGCGGTACTTGTATACATGAAAGATTTAAGAGAGCCTGCGGATGCTGTATCATGCGCCAGTTTCAGGATGTTCTTTGTGCCGGATACATTGATGCGGCGCGCTTCTTCCATGGGCTGGTCGAAATGGACGCTTGCCGCCATATGAATGATTCTTGTGGCGCCGGTGAAAAGGTTCCTGTACTCTTCTTTTGAGAGTCCCAGGTATTCCCCTGTTATATCCATATAAACCCGGCGAACCCTTGTATTTTTTTCAGCAATTTCTTCTTTGTCACCGTGATTCTCCGGGGGGGCAGATAAAGAAATATCTTTGTCATATCCGGGCTTTTTTCGAAGCAAAAGGCAAAAATTGGCTGATGGAAGCTTTTTCTGCAAAAGCCGAAGCACCTGCCTCCCCAGGAAACCGGTGGCTCCCGTCAGAATTATCCGCTCATTCCTGTCAGAGCATTCCATATAAAAGCCTTTTTTGAATTGCCGGCGTCACGAAATAAGACCATGCTCAATAAGTTTTTCCCTGAACCCGGGATTTCCCAGCCGGCATGATGGTGAATGTGTGGAATAAAGAGGATGAGAAATCATTTTTTGCCAGATATCTTTTAACGGCTCTGTGCGGAGATTGCCGAAGGAGTATGGTGTAAAGTCGCACGGAGAAACATCGCCGTTTCCCCTGATATGCAATTGCACTACTGCTGCAGGACAGCCTTCCGCTACACAGGGATATGCCAGGCTTGCAAACATAGTTTGATGAAGAATCCTGGGGTAGTCAGCCTTTTCGTTATATGAATTTCTCAATTCCGTAATCATTGATATTTCATTTTTGGTTAAAATGCAGCCTTCATCTTTCTTGATTTTGCCGGCAGGAATAACATCAAAGATAAAGACTTCCAGGACTTTCAATCTTTTGGCAAGTTCCATCATTTTGTGGAGCTCGCCGTTATTGATTTTTTCCCGCGTTACATAGGTAGATATTCCGGTAAGAATTCCAGCTTCCTGGCAAAGTTTTATTCCTTCCAGGGCTTTTTCAAAAAGTCCGGCTCTTCCCCGGTGTTTGTTGTGAGATTCCGGGTCGGAATCATCAAGACTCACAAAAACCCCGTGAGTTCCGGCTTTTTTCAAAGAGCTTACCGTACCGGCATTCAGGTATTCCCCGTTGGTGAAGATGGTGCAAATACTTTTTTTCTTATCCACTGACTCGATGAGTTTATATATCTCAGGATAAATAAGGGGTTCGCCGCCCGTCAAAACGATGCCGGTTGTCCCTAATACCACCGCCTGTTCCAGGGCGCCGCGCAATTCCTCAAAATTCATAGCGGTCCCGGATGAAGCCACCTTCATTTTATAGTCATGAGCGGAACAATGCAGGCAATTACACTGGCAGTCATAAGTCACTGCCATTGTAAGAAAGTGGGGAGTCCGGTTCTGTATGCCGGAATGTGCCCCTGCTCCTTTAGCAGATTCCGGGGAAACTATATTTTTTGAGATCCATCGTACCCTTCGTTTTGCTACGGCAGATCCAAGAGGCGGGCTTAACAGTGAAAAGGCAATCTGTCCCGGAGACATCTCTACCAGGGCTTTTCCCTCTATATAATATTTCAGGGACGCTTCCCTGTAACTTGCGATTTTCTCTCTTATCTCTGATTGCTTCCATTTTTTGCGTTTATCATTCATAGTTTACCCCCGAAGTGCGAAATGTGCTGTGAAAAATACTTTGATTTATTGTCCCGTTAATATGTCCTGTGCGCAAATTGTTGCAAATGAGATAAGATAAGCGTTCAGGTTTAGAAGAAATTTTCTAGTTAATGAGGGATTTTTCCTGCAAGCTGGCGGCAGGGAACCCGGCAAAGGTGCTACAGCTCCATCTTTGGGTATGTATTGGTTTTTATCCCGGTCACAACTATTTCGGAAACCAGTTGGTCCCCTTCCATCCTTTTGGCATAGATTAACCATAAAGTTTCAGCATCTATTGCCACGGTGTCAACGAAGCCGTCGTGCCTGATTTCAAGGAGGTAGCACTCTTTATCTATGGTCCGAGGCTGAGCCCAGGGAGATGCATTTTCTTCCGGTAAAAGGCTTTTAACAGGAGAAGGACTCTCCCGGGGTGAAGCCGATGGAGAACATGAGATAACCGGCGCGGGAGAAGTGGCGGGAATGGGGTTTAATACTGCGCTGAAGGTGTCACCGACATGCGCCTTCAGAGTGAACTTTCCTTTGAAGGTCACTGCCTCCCTGTTTTTCATTCGTTTCAGCAGTGTATCCAGCATGGACTCAACAATAATGGTATTCTCAATCCTCCGCGTTTTAATGGAACGCCATACGCGAATGGCTCCTTTTTTAACCCTCACAGCATCCTTTCTCTTATCAGGGATATAAAGTATAACCGCCCCCGTCTCGCTTCCTTGAAGGATTTGCGTTCTTGTCATGGATGGACGCACACATTTGTAATCTATGACCATGTTTTCATTTTCAATGTTCAGGTAACCGGTTAAAGAGTAATCAACGACGCCGTTTACCGCCTTCTGCATAGCGTCCAGAAGCTCTTTTGCATTATTGATTGCTGCCGGAGCTTCAGGTGAAGGCGCCGATGGAGGCGCAGTCTCCTGGGAGCAGGAAGAAGATGCACTGCCCCGGGCACCCAGGCAAAGGCTTCCGGGCGCCACAAGGATAAGAGCAGCAGTCATTATCGTAAGCAGCGCCACAAAAAAATTAGATACTTTTCTCATAAAAGACATTCCTTTTGTCTTTCTTTAAAGAGGTTCTTTGCAACTAAAGGTAAGATATTTCATTATATTGAATTGTTCTATAATAGGGAATATCACCCCTTCATTCTCATCAGGAGAGAGGTGGCGTACAGGTGAATTCGGGATGGCGTAAAAGTTTATCCATTTGTTTTCTCCTTACTTTTCTTTTTATTTTGCTTTTGACATCTTCAACTCATTCCCAGGATATGGATCAGGCAAAGACTCTGCTTCGCGAAGGAAGCCAGCTTCTAAACAAGGGAAGTTATTACGAAGCTCTGAAAAAGCTTGAAGAGTGCTTGAAAATTTTTAAAAAACTAAATCATCAACAGGGTATGGTGAGTGCATTTGGTAATATTGGGATAGCTTGTTATAATCTTGGCGACTATCCGAAAGCATTGGATTACTTTCAGCGTGCATTGAAAATTTACGAGGAGATTGATGACAAAAGTAATGTTGGGAGTGCCTTTAATAATATAGGATTGGTCTATTATCATCTTGGCGACTATCCGAAAGCACTGGATTACCATCAACGAGCCTTGAAGATTTATAAGGAGATTGGCTACAAAAGTGGCGTAGGAAATGTTTATAATAATATCGGGTCACTCTATAATTCTCTGGGAGATTATCCGAAGGCGCTGGATTACTATAATGGTGCATTGAAGATTGCAGAGGAGATTGGTTCCAAATATGCTACAGGGGATGCCTTTGGTAACATCGGGATAGTTTATTATCATCTTGGCGACTATCCGAAAGCACTGGATTACCATCAACGAGCCTTGAAGATTTATGAGGAGATAAGTGACAAGAGAGGCGTTGGGAATGCTTTTGATAATATCGGATTGATATATAATTCTCTGGGAGATTATCCGAAGGCACTGGATTACTGCCAGAAAGCGTTGAAAATAAAGGAGGAGTCGGGTGATAAAAGCGGTGCAGGGAATGCTTTAAATAATATTGGGTTGGTGTATTATTATCTGGGAGATTATACGAAGGCGCTGGACTACTATAAGCGCGCATCGAAGATAAAAGAGGAGATTGGAGACAAAAGAGTTGTTGAGATTGCTTTAAATAATATTGGGGTAGCCTATTATTATCTTGGCGGCTATTCGACGGCATTGGATTACTATCAGCGTGCATTGAAGATTGCCAGGGAGATTGGAGATAAAAATTTTGTGGGTAATGCCCTTTGTAATATTGGGTTGATATATGATTCCCTTGGAGATTCTAAGAAAGCACTGGATTATTATCGTCTGGCATTGAAGATATTAGGAGAGATTGGTGACAAAAATGGTGTCGGAGCTACCTTTAGTAATATTGGATGGGTCTACAGTTCTTTGGGAGATTATCCGAATGCACTGGATTACAGCCAGAAAGCGTTGAAGATTCATGAGGAGATTGGTGACCCGGACGGAACTTTTAGAAGTCTCTATGTAATAGGTTATGCATATAAGAAGATGAAGAAAGATGATATGGCAATAGATTATCTCTCCAGATCTATTAAAACCCTGGAGGAGATTCGCGTAAAGCTTAAGGTTGAAGAACAAAAGACCAGCTTTATGCAAAATAAAATGACTATTTATGAGGAATTGATAGAACTGCTTATAAAAAATGGCAGAAATGAAGAAGCCTGGCAATATACTGAACGGGCAAAAGCAAGAACCTTTCTTGATATGCTGGGAAATCAGAAAATAGATTTCAAAACCGGAGCCGCGCCGGAGCTTGTAAAAAAGGAAGAAGCTCTTTCCGAGCAGATAACTGCATTGACGGGGCAGATTGCAAAAGAAAGCAGTGCTGAAAACCGGGATGAACCTAACAGCCGTCTAAAAGAACTGAAAAAAGAATATGAAGAAACAATTGAGAAACTTAAGATTTCTAATCCTGAATATGCATCTTTAAGAATAGTTGAGGTTTCTCCCCTTAAAGAAATTCAGAAAACTCTGGATAAGGATACTCTTCTTCTGGAATACTTCATAGGAGAGAAAAAAAGTTATCTTTTTATTATTGACAAAGATAACCTGAAAGTTGTTGAGATTCCGGAAAATGAAAAGCAAATAAAAGAGAGAGTTTCTGAAATATTAATAAGAGTCGCAAAGAAAGCCCCTCTGAAAGAAGTGATAAAGTCTCTTTCAGCGATTCTCATTAAACCGGCTTTTGAAGAAATGAAAGGGAAGAAAAAACTTATAATTGTCCCTCATTCAGCTCTTCATTACCTTCCGTTTGCAATGCTGGTAGATTACGGCGGTGATTATCTTGTGAAGAATTATCAAATCTTTACCCAGCCTTCCGCCTCTGTCTGGATGCTTTGCTTGAAGAAGAAGAGGGGAAAGGGAGAAAGACTTGCCGCTTATGCTATAGGGGATGTTGCCGTCAGCTTTGGAGAGAAAAAGAAAACGCAAAAAGAAGTGGCTGTAAGGGGTACGGTAGTGATGTCTCCTGAAGTTTTAAGAGAAGGACTTTCTCCTTTGCAATGGACAAAAGAAGAGGTGGAAAAAATCGGGGAGTTTTATCCCGGAGGAACAGTTCTTGTAGGAAAGCAGGCTATCATTTCACGGGTTAAGGAGAGTGCGGGAAAGGGAAACTTAATCCACTTTGCTACTCATGGAATTCTTGATTCTGCGTATCCATTGTTTTCAGGACTGGTGTTTTATGATGGCATACTGACAACCTCAGATATTTTTGCTCTTGATTTAAAAGCCAACCTTGTAGTTTTATCTGCATGTAACACTGCCGGCGGCAGGATTTCCCAGGGTGATGAGATTGTGGGTATGTCGAGAGCCTTCATATATGCAGGAACCCCGACAGTTGTGGCATCTCTATGGAGCATCTCTGATGTTTCCACTGCTCAATTAATGAAAGAGTTTTACAGGAGGCTAAAAGAGGGAGAATCGAAAGGAGAGGCTTTACAGGAAGCACAAAAGGAAATGATGAAAAATGCTGAATACTCTCATCCCTACTATTGGGCGCCATTTATTATAATCGGTGACGGAGGCAAAAACTAATGGCAAAACTTTATCCACACCGTGCCGGGTGATGATGCCACCGGAGGCTTGGCTTTATAAATTACCCAGATAAAATCCACCCTGCCGCTGGATTCCTCAATGGGTCCATCGGCTTTTGAGGAATTCTAGTTCAGGAGAACAAACTTTCTCTTTTATCATATCAAGTCGGTTTTTAATCTCTTCTAATGCGTTCATTTTATAACAAAAACAAGACCGGTTAAGATTAATAACGTGCCAATAATCTGGCTGACGGACAGATGTTCCTTAAAAAGAAACATGCCCGCGATTGTGCAGAAAATGACAGCGCAGGCAGTCCACAAGATATTTGCGACCGCCAGTCCCTGGTATTTCATTGAAAAAGCAAATAAAAGCCCAACCATCGCAAACCCAAAAACTCCAGTTACAAGCAGTAAGGGTTTCCCATTACCAGCCCAGTAACGCAGAAGGATAGATGAGATGAAATCAATTAACCCTATGGCGACAATCAAAAAATAAAACATTGTTTTTACTCAACCACCTTAATCTGGCTTTGCCAATTCAAAATTATTTCAGGCTTGCCCTCGTATTCTTTTATCAGCCCTGTTACCTGAACCTTCCTGCCTTTGTAACAGGTTTCAGGATTTGGCGGGAACTTATGCCAGTCCGAAGCGAAGATGACCGCTGTGAAGTCATGCTTCCAGTTTTGACTGAAGTTCAGGAAGATTATTTTCTCTGTTTTGTGTGTGACGACGATGGTTCCCTCCACCGTCTTATAGTGCCCATAATAATTACCTGCATCCTGCCAGGAGATTATTCCGGCGGCAAGAGCGAAAGCGGAAGCGGAAGCGGTAAAGGCTATCAAAAGAACCACGAGGATAATGCGAAATTTAGTCATAGTAACCTCCCTTTTATATTACCCATTTTAACACTTTTTTCAGAAGCAGGAGAGTTATTACAGTTATACCACCAGTCCAAAAGTATAAGCCGGGATAAAATAAATTTTACAGCCGCCAAACTCTGTGCTTCCAAAATAATCGTGAGTGGCAGTAATGTGAAACTGCGGATGGTATCTTTCAATAAAGTTTTTTACTCCGGCGGATAGTTTGCCATCCTGCCCCTTTCTGTATTTAACTTCAATAGAGATAAGGTTATTTCCACGGCTTAAAACGAAATCCACTTCATTTTTATTGTAATCCTGCCAGTAATTAATTTTAAAATCCTGTTTATAGGCAGAGTAGCGTTTTAATTGCATAAAAACAAAATTTTCAACCATGCTCCCGGTTTGAGTATTATCAGGAGGCAGGTTTCGCATTTTCATCAATTCGTTCCGCAAGCCTGAATCGTGAAAATAAACTTTTGGAGCTTTTTTGTATTCATTGGCAAATCCTGCCTGCGGGTAAATCAGTTCAATAAAAAACAATCCTTCAAGTATGGCAGTAAGGCTGCGGATTGTTTTGATATTAAGCTGCATTTCCGAAGCCAGATTTTCAAAGGAAACTAAATTGCCTGTCCTGAAAGCCAATATTTCAAGCAATTTTTTTGAAGAAAATAAATGTTCTGATTTTACAAGGCTTTGTAAATCCTTTTCTAAAATGGTTTGAATAATAGACTTCAGTTTTTCCCATCTCTGGTCTTCTTCAAGTTCTCCCAGTTCAGGATACCCACCCTGCAAAAGATATTCATTAAATTTTTTCTTAATTTCGGTTTGTACGAAAAAAATATCTTTTTTCAGGCTTTCAATTTTAAATTTTTGATGAGAAGAGGAAAGAGCGGTCAGAAAATCTTTTTCTTCAAAAGAATATTTCTCCAGAAATGATAAGGAAAAAAGATTAAAGACTATACATTGCCCTGCCAGGCTCTGGGAAATTTTCTTCTGGATTTCAGGCGAAGAGGAGCCGGTTAAAAATATTTTGGGCAGGTTGTCTTTATCCTGGTCATAAAGAACTTTTAATGAACTGGTGAATTCCGGCATTTTCTGAAACTCATCAAAAACATAAATGTTTTTTTTGTCAGAGATGTTGCTTACAAATTCTTTTGGATTGTTTTTAAATAATTCCCTGAGTTCAAAGTCTTCAAAGTTAAAGTATTTTATCGGCTTGGTGGTAATTTGAGGCAGGATTTTACGGGATAAAAATGTTTTTCCCGTCTGGCGCGAGCCGGTAATTACAATAATTTCCGGTCTTTCAAGCCAATTCTTAATCTTCTTTATAAGAATTCTTTTATAAATCTTATTACTCATAGGGTTGTTTTTAGTATTAAATTCTACCATAATAGTATCAAATTTAATAAAAGGTGTCAAGAAGCTTTTTTATAGGCAGGTGTTTTAAAGAGTCCGCCTGCGTGTCAATCGTTGAAATAAACCGCAGAAAAGGTATTTAAGAGGGAATAATAGAGGGTGGAATGATTTGACGGGAGGAGGGCAGTGTCATGCTCTGCCCAAAGTGCGGAAAGGAAAATAAGGGTGATGCAAAGATTTGTGCCGTTTGTGGTGCCGAATTGATAACTGTTAAGAATGCAGAAAAGACCAACCGTGAAGGTAAAGATGACTTAGAGATTATAAGTTCATCGCTGGGTATTTTGGGAGTATTACTTGTTCCTTTTGTATTTACAGCCTTTATGGGGATTTTAGTTCCTAAACATATTAATCGGAATATTTTTGTCTCTTTTATAGGTATAACACAGCTAATTATTAGTGTAGCGGCTATTTTTACCGGACTTTATTCCAGAACGCTAAACAAGAAAAGACAAAAATCTGTTGGCAAGGGTACGACTGGCGATGGAATATTTCTCGGTTTCATAAGCTTTTTTGCCCTTTTAATTTCGGGTATTTTAACACCAGGCTTTGTAGATATTCCATGGGAGTCGAAATGGGTAGCCTGCCAATCTAATCTGAAGAATATTGCTGTAGCTCTTGAAATGTATTCTGTGGATAACAAGGGGCATTACCCGCCTTCACTGCAATATCTTGTTCCTACGTTTATTGAGAAAATACCAGTCTGTCCTGAAGCGGGAAAAGATACCTATAGCAGCTCTTATACGATTCATAAAAATCCTGATATATTTACTTTTTATTGTTCAGGAGCAAATCATACTGATGTTCAAGGAGTTCATCCAAATCATCCTCAGTATAGTTCGGTAGAAAGGTTAATTCCAAAATGAGTGGGTTAACGTTTCCTATATTACTTCTTTCGCAGGCAGGAATAATTTTTATAAAGTAAGAATATATCCTACTTTATTTCCGGAAAATATTTAAGAGACAGGGAGGACCGGAATTGCTTAAACACATCATTGAATCGGCGGTCACCTTTTTTGTGGTCATTGACCCCGTGGGAACGGTGCCGCTTTTCATTGTCGCCACCAAGGGGAAAAGCGTTGCCGAACAGCGCAGCATTGCTCTCAAAGCCACGATCATCTCAGCGGCTATTCTTATCTTTTTTATTGCTGTGGGCCAGCTTCTTTTTGACCATCTTGGCATCGGGTTAAACGCATTCAGGATTGCCGGAGGACTGGTGCTCCTTATCATCTCCCTGAAAATGATTCTTGAATCAGAGATTACAGGTATGGAGGCTGAAGATGAAAATTCCGAGCATAAAAGGGATGTTGCTGTTTTCCCCATCGCTCTTCCTTTTATTGCCGGACCCGGCACCATTATGGCAGCAGTCCTTCTAACGGATAACGACCTCTATTCCGTCTTCGAGCAGTTTGTAGTGTCCCTGGTACTGCTTGGAATCCTCTTAATAACCTGGATAGTCCTGCGCTATGCGAAACAACTGGAGAAACTTCTGGGAGATACCGGGATAAATGTGGTCACCCGTGTTATGGGGCTGATTCTGGCTGCACTCGCCTGCCAGACAATACTTAACGGCATCCAGGGTTACTTTAAACTGGGCTGATTAAGCAAGTTATTTCCTCATCTGGTCCAGAAGCACGGCAATCAGGATTACTGCGCCTTTGATGATATTCTGTGTGTAAGATTCCACTCCCATTAGATTCAAACCATTGGAGATTACCCCGATAATCAATGAGCCCAGGAGAGTTCCAAGTATGGTTCCTTTTCCTCCGTTTAGGCTTGTTCCGCCCACCACGACGGCTGCAATGGCATCAAGCTCGTAGAGCTGTCCGGATTTGGGGTCCCCTGAAAATAGACGGGATGTAAGAATCACGCCGCTGATGGCGGCGGCAAGCCCGCAGAGTGAATAGATTGCCACTTTCATACTCTTGATGTTGATTCCCGAGAAGCGCGCCGCCTCCTCGTTGCCGCCTATCGCATAGGTATATCTTCCGAATTTGGTGTGATTTGTAAGAAACCACGAAATTACAATAGCCACAGCCATGATGATGACAGGCACGGGAAGAATCAGGTATCCCCCGCCGATAAAAAAGAATGACTCGGGAAGGTTCCCCACCGGACGCCCGCCGCATACGAGGAAGACCAATCCGCGAAAGGCTATCATAGTTGATAAGGTCACGATGAATGGAGGAACCCTGAAATGAGCTATGATAAGGCCGTTGAAAGCACCGATAATAAGACCTGAAGCCAGGGCGACGGCAATAGCCAGTGGAATGTTTCCTCCCATTGCGTTCAGGGTCATGGCTGCAAAGACACCCGTAAGAGCCACAATCGAGCCTACGGAGAGATCAATCCCCCCGCTTATGATAACGAAGGTCATACCAAGAGCGATAATTGTTATCATAGAAATCTGGCGGGCGATATTCATGGTATTGGTATAAGTAAGGAAGCCTTCCCGGTTACAGAGGATGGCGAAAATAACATAGATTGCCACCAATCCCAGAAAGATGCCGAATTCCTCTGGCAATTTTTTTCTTGTTTTAACTGCCGCCTGTTGCATATGTCATAATCCTTTCCTGGCTGAATTCTTCCTTCTTAAGCTCTCCGGTTATCTCCCCCTCATGCAGAACGATTATCCTGTGACATATTCCTATAAGTTCCGGCAGGTCTGATGATATCATTATCACGCCTATTCCCTCTGAAGCAAGGCGCTGCATTAATGAATAAATTTCGTACTTTGCCTCAACATCAATTCCCCTCGTGGGCTCATCAAATATTATCATATAAGAAGGAATGAAAAGCCACTTGGCAACCACCACTTTCTGCTGGTTGCCGCCGCTTAAAAATTTGGCGTGCCACCGTGGCGACGGCGTCTTGATGGAAAGATCCGTAATATATCCGTCAACTACTTTTTTCTCTCTTGAATGGTCAATGAAGAATCCTGCAGTGCATACGCCGTCAAGATGACCCAGGGTGATATTGTGGTTCACAGGCATATCAAGTATAAGGCCATGTTCCCTTCTATCCTCGGGAACAAGGGCAATACCGGCTTTCAGCGCTTCCTGAGTGCTGCGGGGACTTACTTTCTTCCCTTTCAGGTAAACTTCGCCTGAATCGGGCGGCTCGGCTCCAAAGATAGCTCTTGCAACTTCTGTCCGTCCCGCTCCCATGAGTCCCGCGAATCCTAAAATCTCTCCCTTTTTCAAAGTAAAATTGATATTCTTGAAATCTTCTCCTCGGCTTAAATTAACAACCCGCAGGATTTCTTCCTCTCCCCCCGGGGTAAGGCTCGGCGGGTAGCGCTGGGACATTTTGCGTCCCACCATCATCTGTATAAGGCTGTCAATGTCAAGCCCGGGTGTTGCTTTTGTGCCTATCCATTCACCGTCTCTCAGCACGGTGATTCTGTCGGATATTTCAAAAATTTCCTCAAGGCGGTGTGAGATGTAAACAATGGAAACGCCCCGTGATTTAAGCTCTTTTATAATTCCGAAAAGACTGCGGATTTCATGTTCCGTGAGGCTGGCTGTAGGCTCATCCATAAAGATTATCTCAGCTTTCATGGAAAGAGCCCTTGCAATCTCCACCATCTGCTTCTGGGCGGTGCTTAAATGCTTCATTTTAATGGATGGGTCAAGCTCAAGGTCGAGGTGGTGAAGAAGCTCTTCCGCTTTCTTATGAAGAGTCTTCCATTCTATAAGCCCGCCTCTGGCAGGCTCCCTGCCGAGCCTTACCCCGGGGGGAGAGGA
>JAMDEM010000090.1 GCA_023486985.1 Bacillota bacterium | reverse complement strand
TCTTTCCTCCAGTTCTTCCGGCCTGCATATCGGTTCGGCAAGAACAGCCCTTTTTAACTGGCTTTTTGCCCGCCGCCACGGCGGGACGTTTATCCTTAGAATCGAGGACACCGACCGTGTAAGATCAACAAAAGAGTTTCTGGAAAGCATCATGGAAGATATGAAATGGCTTGGACTTGATTGGGACGAAGGTCCTGAAAAGGGCGGCGATTCCGGTCCTTATTACCAGATGGAAAGATTGAATTATTATGATGAATATGCCCGGAAGCTTGTTGACAAAGGGATTGCTTATGACTGCTACTGCATGCCGGAAGAACTGGAGGAAAGAAGAAAAAAAGCAATAAGTGAAGGCAAAAAGCCTGGATATGACGGAAGATGCCGCAGTTTAACTACAGAAGAACTGGGGAGGTTTAAAAAGGATGGAAGACCTTCAGCCCTTCGTTTCAAGGTGACGCCGGGACAGACACAGGTTAACGACCTTATCAGGGGAAATGTTATTTTTAATCATGAAGAGATTGACGATTTTGTCATTATGAAATCCGGCGGAATTCCCGTTTACAATTTTGCCGCTGTTGTTGATGACTATATGATGAAAATAACCCATATAATAAGGGGCGAAGAGCATCTTTCCAACACGCCCCGCCAGATAATGATGTACGGCGCTCTTGGTCTGCCGCTCCCGCAATTTGCCCATATTCCGATAATTTTAAATGAAGACAGGAGCAAATTAAGCAAGCGCCGGGGTGCCAGCAATCTTGGTGATTTCAGGGATAAAGGGTATCTTCCTTCCGCCCTGTTAAATTTTCTTGCCCTTCTTGGCTGGTCGCCGGGAGGGGACAGGGAAATAATGACGGTTGATGAGATTATAAAGGAATATTCTCTTGAAGGAGTAACCGCCCATCCTGCTGTTTTTGATGAGAAAAAACTTGAATGGATGAATTCCCAGTATGTTAAGATGTTTGGGAAAGAAAAACTGGCGGAATTTTCCCTGCCCTTTTTCCTGAAAGCAGGCTATGCAAAGGAACAGCTTGGCAGAAACAACGGAAAGTGGTTTGAAGATTTATGCGAACTTCATATGGAAAGAATCAGAACAATACCGCAGTTTGCAGAAGAATCAGCTTATTTTTTTCATAATGACCTTACCTATGACGAAGGACCGGTAAAAAAATATTTAAAACATGAATATGTGCCTGAAGTTTTTGAGGAGCTTGCCCGAAGGCTTGAAGCTTTAGTGGATTTTACCATTGAAAAAATTGAGGAAACAGTAAGGAAGCTTGCCGAAGAACGGGGACTTGCGGCAGCAAAAATCATTCATCCGGTAAGAGTCGTTCTTACGGGAAAACAGGTAAGCCCGGGGCTTTTTCAGGTTATGAATCTCCTGGGCAAGGAGCAGGTGATTAAAAGGCTTAAAAAGGGCATAATTTTTTTGAGGGGAGCATAAGATGGTTTTTCTATTAACTTCGCTTTTGTTTATACTCTTGACTTTTATTTTAGCGCTTCAAAATTTTAATCTGGTTGATGTTAAATTTTTATTCTGGCAGTTTAAGTCACCTACCATTGTTATTGCCGTAACTTTTTTTGTTTCAGGATTTCTTTTTGCCTCCCTGGTGCATACTTTCAGGTATCTGAGTTTTGAAAAAATTTTAAAGCAGCTTGGTGCCAAGATGTCGGAGATGCAGGATGAAATAACAAAAAAAGACAAGCAGATAAGCAGTGTCCAGCAAGATCTGGATTCCGCAAAAGACAAATTAAAGATATACGAAAGAAAAGAGAAAAAGGATGGCTAGAAACTGGCAGGTTTACCCTAAAGAAGCAGAGCTTGCTGAAAACCTCTCCCGGGAGTTAAAGATATCCCCGCCAGTCGCCCAGCTTCTTATAAACCGGAACTTAAGAAGCGTCAGTGATGCCCGCGCTTTTATCAACGGAGCTGACGGTCTTGAATCGCCCTTTCTTATGAAAGGCGTGAGGGAAGCTATTGAGATTATCAAGCCGGAAATTTCTGCCGGCAAAAGAATCCTCATCTTCGGCGATTATGATGTTGACGGGATTACTTCTACAGTAATCCTGCTTCTTGGTTTGAGAAGGCTCGGAGGAAAAACTTCCTATTATATTCCACACAGGCTGGAAGAAGGCTACGGACTTTCAACCGAAGGAATACAACTGGCAAAAGAACAGGGGATTGATATTATAATAACCGCTGACTGCGGCACTTCCAATATTGAGGAAGTCAGGCTGGCAAAAGAGCTTGGCATGAAGGTTATTGTAACAGACCACCACCGGGTTCCCGAAGAGCATGCTGATGCTGATGTTCTTATAAACTGCAAGCACCCTGAATGTTCTTCACCTTTTAAGGATTTATCAGGCGCCGGCGTTGCCCTGAAATTGATTCAGGCTCTTTATGAGGACAGCGGCAGGGACGACTGGAGAGAGTTTCTGGACCTTTGTGCTCTTGGCACGGTAGGCGATGTGGTATCACTTACCGGGGAAAACCGCATTATAGTAAAAATGGGGCTTGAAATTTTAAATAAAGCGCCGAGACCCGGTATAAAAGCCCTTGCCGAGGCGGCAGGCATTGGTTCGAAGCCTGTCACGTCTGAGAATATAAGTTATATTCTTGCGCCCCGTCTTAATGCCGTGGGAAGATTGGACAGGGCGGATCTGTCCGTGGAACTCCTTCTTTCAAAAGATCCTCAGGACGCATCCCTAAAAGCTTCTCGTTTAAATGAGCTTAATCAGAAAAGGCAGAAGCTGGAGCAGGATATCATGAAAAAATGCTCTGCCTTAATTCAGGAAAATAAAAATTTTGATTCAGAGCCTGTTATTTTTCTTTACGGGCATGGCTGGCATCAGGGGGTTCTGGGAATAGTTGCAAGCAGGCTTTGCGAGCAGTATGGAAAACCTTCTTTTCTTATGGGCATTCAGGACGGCGTTGGCAAAGGCTCTGCAAGGTCGGGAGAAAACTTTGATATTTTCAATGCTCTTGATAATTGCAAAGACTGTCTTTTGCATTTCGGGGGACACAGGCTTGCCGGCGGCTTTTCAGCCGAAGAGGAGAGGATTGATGAGCTGAAAGAAAAGCTCATCCGGATTTCTCCTTCCGTCTTTACCGGCGACGAAACACCTATTAAGGTTGATGCAGAAATCGAACTGAGCGAGTTAAGCCTTGAACTTGTCCGGGAAATCGAAGCTTTTGCGCCTTTTGGCAGCGGCAATGAAAGACCGCTTTTTGTTACCAGAGATGTTGAAATTAAAGGAGCAAAACTGGTTGGTTCTTCTGAACAGCATTTAAAGCTTTACATAAAAAAAGACGGCGTTGAGCGTGATGCAATAGGATTCAGAAAATCTGAACTTAATCCTTATATCCATCCCGGCGAATTTACTTATGACATACTTTACCGGCTTGAGAAAAACAGCTGGAACGGACTGCCTTCGGTTGAAATTTTATTACAGGAGATTGACCTTCCCCAGGAGGAACCGCAAGCCATTTTGTTTGCACCCCATAAAGTTTTTCCGGACTTGGAAGGAGAAGATAAAAGGGAGGAAGAATTTATTGATTCGCCTTTTGGGGAGGAGTGGATTCTGGTTGATGCCAGAAAGGTATCTGATAAGATAAAATACCTTGAAAGAATAAGAGAGCACTCAGTCCCTGCAGTGGTCTTTGTAAGAGGAATAAAGCAGGCTAGAAGAATAGAGGCTCATCTTAAGGAACAGGGGCTTCGTATTATTCCTTATGGAAAGACAGAATCAGTTTCCGCTGAAGTCAGCGATATAATTCTTCTTTATCCCCCGCCGTCTTTAAGCCATTTTGAGATACCTCTTTACCGGAGTCCGTCATTGAAAAGAGTTCACCTTCTTTTTGGCTTCAAGGAAATGAGATTCGAAGAGAAGTTTTATGATTCAATAGAGCCTGACAGGGAACGCCTTGCACGAATCTACAGTTTTTTAAAGAGCACTGAGGACCCTGACGGTTTTGTTAACGCTGACCCTGCCGGCGTTGCCGAAAAAATCAACAGGGAGGAAATCAAGCCGGCGACAGTTGAAATTGCCCTGGCTATTTTCCAGGAAATGGGGCTTCTGGAGCAGGGCATTGACAAAAGTTTAAATATATATAAAATAGTCAGGGATGTAAAAGGAGACCT
>JAMDEM010000175.1 GCA_023486985.1 Bacillota bacterium | reverse complement strand
GGTCGGTGTTTATTCTTCTTATTAAAGCTTCTTCTGAAAATTCCATGTCAAGCCCGAAGGTGGCTTCCCTGAGAAAGAAAAATCTTAAAGGATCTGCGCCGTATATATCAATAAGCTCCAGCAGATTCTTGTATCCGCCTTTTGACTTTGAAATTTTCTCTCCCCCTATCACAATCCAGCCGTGGGCAAAGATTGTTTTAGGAAGGGGCAGTTCAAGAGCCATAAGAATCGCGGGCCAGATGATGCAGTGAAACCTGATTATATCCTTCCCGACCATGTGAATATCGGCGGGCCAGAGGCTTTTAAATCTTTCCTCATCAGACAGATAACCGGCGGCGGAAATGTAGTTTGTAAGCGCATCCAGCCACACATATATCGAATGTTGGTCGTCGCCGGGAATGGGAATTCCCCATTTCAATCCGCGCCTTGAGATACAGAGGTCCTGCAAGCCGCTGTTGATAAAACTTATTGTTTCATTTTTCCTTGAGAGAGGCTGAATAAAATCAGGATTTTTCTCTATATAAGCAAGAAGGGCGTCTCCATAATTTGAAAGCCTGAAAAAATAGCCTTCTTCCTTCACCCATTCCACCGCCTTGCGGCATTCGGGATTGGCGCATTTTTTCTCCACCAGTTGTGATTCAAGCCAGAAAGTTTCACAGGAGATGCAGTACCAGCCTTCGTAATGCCCCTTGTAAATATCTCCTTTTTCAAGAAGCTTCAGGAATACTTTTTCCACAACTTTTGTATGGCGCTCTTCCGTGGTGCGGATAAAATCATCATTTGATATATTTAATTTTTTCCAGACATTCTTAAAAATTTCAACTATATAGTCAACATATTCCTGGGAAGTCTTCTGGTGAGCCGCAGAAGCCTGCTCAATTTTCTGCCCGTGCTCATCGCTTCCGGTGAGAAACCAGGCGCCTTCATCCAGCATTCTCCTGTATCTTGCAAGAACATCACAGGAAACAGTAGTATATGCCGTGCCTATATGAGGAACATCACTTGGATAGTATATTGGTGTTGTAATATAGAACTTCTTTGACATAAATCACTCCTGCAAAAAATTATCTTATGATGTTTTCGTTGAACGTGAAGCTACATCCTCCATACATATAAAAGTTTGCTTTTTGATAAATCAGGAATATATTATTCTCCCTTATTGCTAAAGAGGAGCCAGGGACTTAAACAAATAACCCCTTCTAACCTCCCCTTAAATTAAGGGGAGGGGTTTCTCTTTTAGTAAAGAGGAGGAACATAACCCCCCTCTTTGCTGTAGGGGTTTGATTTATCAAACCCGCTTTTTCGGGGGGGAGTTATTTTTAATGAAGGAGATTCTCAAGAAGGCGTAGAAAAAAGAGGATAATGAAAGGCTTTATAACAGGAGGATACAATGGCTGGTGATCCAATTATTGAAAAACTTTTAGAGCATGATAGGCGGTTTGATAGGCTTGAAGAGAAATTTGATAAAAAAATAGATAGTTTGAGAGATGAATTTTTGACTCGTACTGACAAAATTTTAGTTATTCTTCAGCGCCTTGACCAGGAAAGAGTTTTCACCAACGAAGCTATCAGGAGATTAGAGGAACAACAGGAGAACCAGCAAAAAGAGCTAAACAAAATCAAGCAAATCCTTAAAATCGTCTGATTTATTGTAGTTTTAAAGTCAGCCCCCATCAATTTTTAACATGCTTCGTTAAATTCAGTATTTTAAAACTTTTTATTTTGCGATCGGAATATCCCGCAGTCATCCTGAGCATCGCGAAGGATCTCGGATTGAGATTCTCACCCACCTTTCAGGCGGGTACCCGTCGTTCAGAATGACAAATCCCAACCCTCTTAGGCAACTCAAGCCGCAAAACAAACTTGCCCGCAGGGTAGTTTACTTTTCCGCTTCGCAAAACCCCACCCGCCGTTTTGCGGCTGGTACTTTATGGAGAGCAAGCTCTCCCACTACCTTGACAATTTATACCTTCTCTGATATATTTATTTAGGCATACCTAAAAATATTTTTTTGGCAATTTAGGAGGATATGATATGGGCAGCGAAAAACTTGAAGAGTATCTGGAATCAATTTACAAACTTCATAGCGAGCACCGTCATGTGGGCATCTCACAGCTTGCGGAAAATCTTAAATTAACCCCGGCATCCGTCACTGAAATGATAAGCAAGCTGGTGGAGAAAAAGTTAGCTATTAAAACTGAAAAGAAAAATATCAAGCTGACGGAAAAAGGTGAAAAACAGGCGGTTGAGCTTATAAGAAGACACAGGCTGGTGGAGCGTTTCTTTACTGATTTTCTTAAGTTAAAGTGGGAAACAGTGCACGAAGATGCCTGCAAATTTGAGCATGTCCTCACTAAAGAAATATCCGATGCCCTTGAGCAGTTTATGAATCATCCCACCACCTGTCCCCACGGCCACCCCATACCTGATGTAAAGGGCAAAACTGCAAAGCAGGATGCAAAGCCTCTTACCAGCTTAAAGCCTGCCCAGAGCGGTGTTATTGCAAGAATTGCCGAGGAATCAAGAGAGTTCCTTAAATATCTTGCCACTCTCGGGCTGATCCCCCAGATAGTCATAAAAGTTGAACAGATTGCGCCTTTTAACGGTCCATATCTTATAAAAGTTGGCAACTCAAGCTATGCCCTTGGAAGAGAAGTAGCATCAAAAATATGGGTTCGTGAGGTCACCGGCTGATGTCTCTTTCATGTCACAATGCAGTAAATGAAGTAAAAGAACACACGCAATTCACCTTTGCCCTTGCGGGAAACCCTAATGTAGGCAAATCAAGCATCTTCAACCGGCTCACGGGAATGGGCGTGGTTACAGCCAATTACCCGGGGAAAACAGTTGAGCTTAATATTGCCACCACTCACTTAAACGGCACGGCCGTTGGACTGGTTGACCTTCCGGGCACCTACGCACTTGGAGCAGTTTCAGAAGACCAGTGGGTGGCAAGACAGGCTCTGCTTGACCACAAGCTGGATGGAGTAATCGTAATTCTCGATGCAACAAATCTTGCCAGGAATCTGTATATGCTTCTCCAGCTTATTGATATGGAGTTCCCGGTAATTGTTGCCTTAAACCTGGTTGACCAGGCGGAAAAAATCGGGATAAAAACCGATATTCAAAAGCTTTCTGAACTTATCGGAGCGCCTGTTGTTCCCACTGTGGCAATAAGAGGCGAGGGGCTCCATCAACTGGTTGATGAAGCAATTAAGTCGGTTAAGTCAAAAAACGGTGCTGTAAGACCTTACCGTTACGGTCAGGATATAGAGCAGGAGATAGAAAATCTTGCGGGATTTATCAAGGAAAATATTAAAGATCTGCCCTTTGGCCTTTCACCCAGGGCTGTTTCAATTCTTATACTGGAGAAGGATTCCCAGTTTATCGAAGTAGTGAAAAAAATTGGCGGCGGAGAAAAGGTTCTTGATGCGGCAGAAAAAGCATGGAATGAGATAGCCGAAAAGCATGGCGAAGATGCTCACATGAGATTGATAAGAGAGCGCCACGGCCTTGCCGGCAGCATTACGCAAGAAGTGCAGGAAAAAACCAAAAAAGGAACTCTTCAGGCACAGCTGATGTGGAAAGCCTGCACCTCGCCTTTCTGGGGAATGTTTATCCTTGCGGGCGTTCTTGCTTCAGTTTTTGCCTTTCTTTTCTATGCAGGAGGATTTCTTTCGTCAATTTTCGACAAAACATGGACAAGCTTTATTCATCCCAAATTACAGTATTTGATTTTTGCCGTTTTCGGCAACGGCATTCCTGGCAAGATAGTAATCTGGGGTCCTGACGCAGGAATTCAAGCCGCTCTCTCAGTTGGAATTCCATATGTCTTTACTTTTTATTTTATTCTGGCATTTCTTGAAGACAGCGGTTATCTTAATGCCATGGCTTTTTTAACAGACAGGCTCATGCACAGAATAGGCCTTCACGGCAGAGCCGCTCTTGCTCTAATTGCCGGCGGGGGATGCAATGTGCCGGCAATCGTGGGAACAAGAGTTTTAACAACAATGAGGGAAAGAATAATAGCCTCTTTCCTGATTGTTCTTACCCCATGCAGTGCCAGAACCGCTGTTATAATGGGCGCAGTTTCTCTCTTTGTCGGATGGCAGTGGGCTTTAAGCATTTACTTTATAAGTCTTGCCGCTTCCTGTGACACCAAG
>JAMDEM010000103.1:3919-4324 GCA_023486985.1 Bacillota bacterium | reverse complement strand
AATCGGCTCCATTCAACTGGAATAGCCGGCTCCAATGCTTCGGAATGGGTGGCTCCTTTAAATCGGAATAGGTGGCTCCAATGAAGCGGATTTTACACTTCGGTTCGTCGAACTGGAGCCTTTTTATTTCCTGACGAACGGATTCCATAAAAATAAGGATTGAAACATAATCACAATTCTTTTGATAATTACATCTCCAATTTATCCTGACGAACGGATTCCATAAAAATAAGGATTGAAACACCTTTCCGCGTTTGCCGCAGAAAGGTATAATGAGCCTGACGAACGGATTCCATAAAAATAAGGATTGAAACAGCGGTAAAGGTCAATGGGACGCGTATTTAAATAGCCTGACGAACGGATTTCATAAAAATAAACAAGTTTGTTTTGCGGTATGACACCCCG
>JAMDEM010000103.1:0-3909 GCA_023486985.1 Bacillota bacterium | reverse complement strand
AGCAAAACTGCGGGGTCTTCCGGATGCAAAAGAAGCAAAGCTTGTTTTCTCACGTTATTTCATGGGAGTGTTTTGAGAACTAATACACCATAATCCCCTTTAATAAATGGGGTAGTGGGATTCATCAAACCCGCTTTTATGGAGAGCAAGCTCTCCCACTACCTTATTTTGCAGAGTAGTGGCAAAGCTTGCTTTGCCTTCTTTATCGGATCGGATAAAACCGGCACTCTGGAATTTTATTTGATTTTGAAGTGACTGTTACCTTTTGAGTTTTATCGTCTCTTAAGAAATAATTTATAGCTTTCCTCTCCTTTAGTTGCAGTCAATCAGCTTAATTTGATATAATGGTGGCAGTTTTTGAATTCATTTGAATCGTACAAGGCTGATGGAAAAAGAAGAAAAGACTACATATAAATATGAGCGGTTAATGCTCCTTGCCCTCGTGATTTTTTCCCTTCTGTTATTTTGCTTTAAACTGGGATACATGAGCCTCTGGGATAATGACGAAAGCACATATTCGCAGATTTCAAGGGAAATAATAACCACGGGCGACTGGGTTACGATGCATTTCCGGGGAAATAACTGGTTCTGCCATCCGCCCCTTTATTTCTGGCTTTCAGCCGTAACAGGGAAGATTTTTGGATTTAATGAATGGGCGATGAGAATCTGGCCTGCTCTTTTCGGCATTGCCGGAGTAATACTTACTTTCTTCTGGGGAAAGACTCTTTTTAATGCAAGAGTCGGCTTCTGGAGCGGTTTAATTCTTGCCACCAGCCTTCAATATGCAGGCCAGTCAAGAATGGCAGTGATTGACACCATTTTCTGCTTTTTCTTAAGCTTGTCCTTATTTGCCTTTTACAGGGGTTATCAGACAGGAAAACACTATTACTATTACCTTTTCTTTGCATCAATGGGGCTTGCCGCCCTGGCAAAAGGACCCTTTGGAATTGTCTTCCCGTTTTTAATAATAATCCCGTTTCTTATGGTTACAAGAGAATTAAAGGCGCTGAAACACCTTCCATGGATAAGCGGAATTGTTATTGCCGCCGGTATCGGCTTTAGCTGGTATTTTATTGAATACATGCGTCACGGGAGGTATTTCTTTGACACCGTATTTGTTTATTTTACATGGAAGAGATTTTTCATGTCTGTTCAGGAGCAGACCGGGCCTCCCTGGTTTTACATCCCGGTGCTTCTTGCCGGCTTTCTGCCCTGGAGTTCTTTTCTGCCCTTTTCCATATATCATCTTTCGCAGGATTTTAAGAAAAACGGCAAATACAGGCCCATGCTTTTTCTTTTTGTATGGATTGTTGTAACCTTTGTGTTTTTTACTCTTGCCGGAACAAAACTTGTAAACTACATCCTTCCTCTTTTCCCGGCTTGCGCTCTGGCGGTGGCGCTCTGGTGGGAAGAGAAGAAGAATTCCGCTCAAATCTTTGTTTCTTACGGTTTTCTCATATTGCTTTCCATACTTCTTATCATTTCCATTATAATGTACGGTGAGTTAAAATTTTCCGCGGCATACAGGGATATATCAAATTCAATGCTGCCTGTGGGCGGCTTGATTTTTATAGTTAGCGCCTTTTCAATGGTAATGAATTTTCGTAACGGCAATAATATCGTGAGGAAGCTTCTTAATTCGCCTGCTCCCCTTGTTCTTGTGATGGGGTTATCGTTTATTTTTATGTTTAACAATATTGCGCCGAAAATAGAGGGTTTTAAGCCAATCCGCCCTCTTTCGGAAAAGCTTGCCCATATTCTGACGAAAGAAGATAATCTGGGTATTTACCAGACCCCGGGCGGTTTTAGTTTGATCTTTTACACGGACCATCCTGTTTCCACCCTCTGGACTGAAAAAGAACTGGAAGATTTTATGAATTCTCCGGGAAAAAATTTATGCGTAATGAAAGAAGAATATTATAATCAGTTTGCCGGCAGGATAAAAGCGCCTTTTTACCTTCTTATCCGCCAGAAGGAGATAGTGGTCGTTTCCAATGAACCGTATTCTAGTAATAAAGAATAAAGGCGGAATAGGAGACGCTCTGGTCTCAACGCCCGTTTTTACCAATCTCAAAAAAAGGTTTCCCGGATGTAAAATCACCCTTCTTGCCAGTCCTTACAATGAGGAAATTTTCAAAGGCAACCCGTATATTGACGAGATAATTGTTGACAGGGGGCAGGTGAAGGGTTTCAAGCCTTTTGAATTCTGGCGCCTTAGAAATTTGATGGCAAGAAGAAAATTTGATGCCGCCATAATTCTATGGGATACAGCCAGAAGCGCCTGGCTTTGTTATCTTGCCGGAGTACCTTTACGCGTGGGAAAGGGAAACAGTGCAATTTCAAGGAAGCTTCTAAATAAAATTGCCGAAGTAAGGTCTGAGGAAGATCACAAAAGCCACTGGTTGGAATTTTTGCTTGATCATATAAGAACTCTTGGAATAGAGTGTAATTTAAAAGAGCTTGTTCTGGTAATTCCGCCGGAGGCTGGCTTATATGTGGATGAACTTCTGAAAAAAAATGGAATAAAAAAAGATGAAAAAGTAATCGGTATCCACCCCGGGAAAGGCTTGCCTGAGCTTCACAAGAAAAAATGGCCCCGGAAACTTTTTGCCGGTATTTCTATAGAGCTTCATAAAAAGTTCCCAGATGCAAAAATAATATTTACCGGAAGCCCGGGCGAGGTGCCTCTTGTAAAGGAAATTGTAAAAATGGCTGATAACAGCGTAATAGACCTTTCAGGCCGGACCGGGGTTATGGAGCTTGCCTGCTTGATTTCAAGGTGCAGTTTTTTTATCTGCCCGGACAGCGGGCCCATGCACCTGGCTGCGGCAGTAAAGACTCCGGTGGTGGCAATATATGCCCTTAACAGCGATTTGCCCTTCAGATGGTATCCTTATGATGTCGAGCATTATATCGTGCATAAGGAGGGGCAATGCAGGAAGCAGTGCATAAAAGAAACATGCCGTGACTTTACCTGCCTTGAAGTGCTGACAGTGGAAGATGTTATGGCGGGCGTTGAAAAACTTTCCGCAAAGAACAGTTAACAAATTGTTAACAAAAAGTTAACAAAAATTTTCTTTACCTGCTGATGATTAAGTGGCATAATATGAGTAAGGAGGTGGGCTATGAATTTCGAAGGTATTTCCAGAATTCAGGCAGTTATGGCGAGGATAAAGGAAATAGAAAGCCGTTTTACGCCTCCATCACAGCAGTGTAACGGCATTGAAGGACATTCTTTTGATGCTCATCTTGCCATGGCAATGGATCAAAATCTTTCGGCTGGAGGAAATGTTTCTCCATCTCAAATGTATTCATTCATGAACCCCGTGGGAATGGGCGGAATGAGCGCATGGCTCGGCACGGTGGCTGCATCAAACCCTGAAAAAGTTATTGATTATAAAGGATTCAGGATGCAGGCACAGACAGCCGTTAAATTTGAAAAACTTGAAAGGCTTATTGCAGTGAAATTCCCCGGGAGGGAAATTTCTATAACAAGCAGTATGGATGGCAAGCACATGGATCCCAACCATCCGGCTGGCAAGGCGGTTGATTTTGTTGTATCAGGGCTTACAAAGGATGAGTCAAGAACGGTTGAAGAGCTCTGTTCCCAGGCTGGCTTTAAACCTTACAACGAATACATCAACAGCAGTCCGTATAAAACAGGGGATCACATGCACGTGGATGTAATTTAGTTAAGCGACTTGCTTGACGGCAGGCTTAAGATACAGGATCAGGATAAAAACCTGATCTTTTTGTTTGTTTAAGCAGACCAAGGTCTGCCACTTCGTTTTGTTGGAATGTATTGGCAAAGCTTGCTTTGTCTTTTTTTAATAAGTCCTTGAGCCTGACTGGGATGAGCCCATAAGGTCAAAGTTAAAATCTTTTTTATCCGCCCCCTGAACCTGACAA
>JAMDEM010000142.1 GCA_023486985.1 Bacillota bacterium | reverse complement strand
CGTTGACCTTTTAATGATGGGAAGGCCCGAGGGCCCGGGGTGTTATTGCTATGCCAATGCGCTTTTGCGGGATCATATCGGAAGGCTTTCAAGAAGTTACCAGTATATTGTCATGGATAATGAAGCAGGCATGGAGCATTTAAGCCGGCGGACTACAAGAAAAGCTGACATCCTGCTTATTGTAACCGATCACAGCCAGGTGGGCTTGCGGTCGGCTTTTAGAATTTATGATGTTGCAAAGGAATTAAAGCTGGAGATAAAGAAAGCAGGCATTATCGTAAACAGGGTTCGCGGAGAAGTTTCTCCTTTGATACTTGAAGAGATACAGAAAAAGGGACTGCCTTTTTTCGGCAGTATTGCTTATGATGAAAAAATAGAAGAGGCTGATTTAAAGGGAACTTCAGTTTTAAGCCTGCCGGAGGATTCTCCGGCGGTAGAGGCAGTTGATTCCCTGATGTCTTTTCTTTTTAAAAAGGAAGAACAGGCTTCCAATTTGTAGTCATTATAAGTAAAGTAGGGGCTCAATTAATTGAGCCCGAAAAAATCAGGTAGCGGAAGAGCTTGCTCTCCTAAAAGAAGCAAAGCAAGCTTTGTAACTACAAATACAGTAAAAGCGGGTTTGATAAATCAAACCCCTACAAGTGCTTAGTTGTTGTGATTGACGTGCGTCCTGTCATTGCCATTATGTAGCGCCCGTTCCCCGAACGGGCAAGTCATTCCCCTCTTTTTAAAGAGGGGTTAGGGGAGTTATGTGTGAGGGGAAAATAGTAATAATGCGGGTTATTGGTTCGGAGCTTCGCTCCGAACCAATCCCATAATCATCCCTCTCCCTGGGGAGAGGGCAGGGTGAGGGGATAAAAATATTAAGGGGTGAAAGCATGGAAATAATGAAAGAAAAATGGTCAACTCCTGTCAGTACGGTCACCATCGGCGCAACCAAAGAAGATGGAGGAACAAGAACTTCAAAAATTGTTGTAGGCGGAGAAACAACACTTCCCTTTCTTACCTTTGAAGGGGAAATTCCGCATGCCCCTGCAATAGCCTTTGAGGTGCTGGATATGGTGCCGGAGGAATATCCGGAAGCCCTTAAGGATTATTACGGCGATGTTATGCATGACCCGGGCTTGTGGGCGAAGAAGTGCGTTGAGCAGTACGGAGCTAAACTTATTGCTTTGAAGCTTTTAAGCGCTCACCCTGACCAGAAAGATTCAGGAGCGGAAGAGGCAAAGAAGGCAGTAAGAGCCGTTCTTAATGCCGTATCAGTCCCGCTCATAATTCTTGGACCCGGCGTTCACAATAAAGACAACGAAGTTCTTGATGCGGCAAGCCAGGAAGCATCAGGTGAGAAATGCCTGATAGGAAATGCCACACAGGAAAACTACAAGACCATCGTGGCTTCGGCTATGGCGGGCGGCCATTCGGTGACAGGCGAATCTCCCATTGATATTAACATTGCCAAACAGGTGAACATTCTTATATCAGAAATGGGAATGCCTCTTGACCGCATGGTTATTTATCCTACAACCGGAGCTTTAGGTTATGGGCTTGAATATGCTTACTCAATTATGGAAAGAGCAAGGCTTGCCGCACTTATGGGTGACAAGACTCTTGCCATGCCGATGATATGCTTCATCAATGCCGAAACATGGAGAGTAAAGGAATCCAAGGCTGACAATCCTATCTGGGGAGACCTGAAAAAACGCGGTCCCGTCTGGGAAGCGGCAACGGCAGTGGCATTCCTTCAGGCAGGCGCCGATATTCTTGTCATGAGCCATCCGGAGGCTGTAGCGGTGGTAAATAAAACCATTGATGAGCTTATGGGCAAAAAGTTAGCCGGAGCCAGGTCGTGAAAATTTTTGTTATAATGACAGGTCCTTACAGGGGCAGTATCAGTGTAAATTATTCATTAATAGATATAGAAAAAGAAGAAGTACTGGCAGGCGGCACGGTTGAAAAAATAGGACAGGACAAATCAATTTTTACCTGCAATGTAAAGGGGAAGGCAAAAAGCAGGGAACTTCATGTTTCAAACTGCACCGCCGGCGTGAAGCTTGCCGTTGAATCGCTGATTGACCCTGAAAACGGCGTCATAAAGGATTTCAGCGAGCTTTCTGCTGTGGCTCACCGGGTGGTGCACGGCGGAGAAATGTTTGTGGATCACTGCTACGTTGATGAAAAAGTTGTTGAAGATATAAGGGAATGTATTCCCCTTGCACCTCTTCACAACCAGTACAATCGTATCGGAATAGAGACATGCAGGCAGATGATGCCTGATGTGCCCCAGGTTGCAATATTTGATACATGCTTTCACCAGACCATACCTGACTATGCATATATTTACGGTTTGCCTTTTGAATATTATCAGAAGTACGGCATAAGGCGTTACGGTTTTCATGGGAATTCCCACAAATTTGCTTCCGAAAGAGCGGCACGCCTTCTGGGAAAGCCGCTTGAAGAAGTAAAACTTGTTACCTGCCATCTCGGGAACGGCGCAAGCGCCGCAGCGGTAAAGGGCGGAAGATCCCTTGATACTTCAATGGGTTTTACCCCTCTTGAAGGATTGATTATGCCCACAAGAAGCGGTGATATTGATGCGGCAATAATTCCCATTATCATGGAAAAAGAAGGGTTCTATCAAAGGGAGATTGACGGAGTCTTAAACAAGAAGAGCGGTTTGCTGGGAATTTCAGGGATTTCAGGGAATATCTCTGATCTTCTTGATGCAATGAAGGAAGGAAGTTCCCGTGCAAAACTTGCCATTGAAGCTTTCTGCTACCGTCTTAAGAAATATATCTGTGCTTACGCCGGCGTTTTAGGAGGACTTGATGCCGTTGTCTTTACCGGCGGGATAGGGGAGAATTGTCCTGAAATAAGATTGTTGTCTCTCTCAGGGCTTGAGTTTATCGGAATTTGTCTTGATGAGGGAAAAAATAAAATTACCGGGAAAGAAGGGGAGATATCGAAGGAAAATTCAAAAGTAAAAATTTTTGTTGTTCCCACAAATGAGGAGTTAATGATGGCAAGGGAAGCCAGGAAAGTTGTTGAAAGAGAAATGATAAAGGAGGCAAAGTGATGCTGATTATCGGAGAAAGATTAAACGGGATGTTCAAATCGGTGGCTAAGGCTATTAAGGAAAAAGACAGCAAAGTGATTCATGACCTGGCAGTGAAGCAGGTTGAGGGCGGCGCCCACATGCTGGATGTAAATGTCGGTCCGGCTTCGGCTGACGCGGTGGCGGCAATGGAGTGGCTTGTTAAAACCATACAGGAAGCGGTTGATGTTCCCCTTTCCATTGACAGCACAAAACCTGAAGTTTTTGAAGCAGGCTTGAAGTTATGCAAGGCAAAGCCGTTGATAAACTCAACCACCGCAGAAAAAGAGAAGCTTGATATATTGATGCCCATGGCGGCAAAGTATGATGCTTCCATCATCGGTCTTACCATGGATAAGAAGGGCATACCAAGCACCGGCGAGGGAAGAACGGAGCTTGCCCTTAACATCATAGCAGCGGCAATGGAGAATGGAATTTCCACCGACCGCGTTTATATTGACCCTCTTATTCTGCCTGTAAATGTGGCGCAGGATCAGTGCTCCAAGGTTCTTGAAACTATCAGGGAGTGCAAGATTCTTTCCGATCCGCCGCCCCATCTTCTGCTTGGCTTAAGCAACGTTTCCCAGAAGACCCTTAACAGGGAGCTGATAAACAGGACTTATCTTGTGATGGCAATAGCCATGGGCCTTGATGCCGCCATCTGCGACTCGCTGGACAAGGAACTGGTGGATTCCGTCATTACAGCCGAACTTCTTCTTAATAAGGATATATACTGCGATTCATACCTTGACGCATACAGGAAGAAAGCGGTAGCAGTGAGATAGTTGGCTTCGCGTTAAACTTGTTTAAAAAAATTTGTGAAGGGTATGTTGCATTGAAGGTACGTAATATTATAAAATTAATAGAGGATGATGGCTGGTATCTGGTTGTAACTAAAGGCAGTCATCGGCAATACAAACATCCAGCTAAAGCTGGCAGAGTAACAATTGCTGGTCATCCCAACGATGATTTAGCCCCGGGTACTCTAAGCAGTATTTTAAAACAGGCAAAGCTGGAGGAGGTGAAGTAATATGCATCGTTTTCTTATTGTGATTGAAAAAGCAAATAACAATTATTCAGCATATTCACCTGATTTACCGGGCTGTGTAGCTACTGGTGCTACCCGTGAAGAGGTGGAGCAGAATATGTTTGAAGCTATTAAAATGCATATCCAAGGACTGCTGGAAGATAAGCAATCTATTCCTGAATCTTATTCTTTTGCAGAATATGTAGCTATATAATTATTTTTTAAAAGCCCT
>JAMDEM010000136.1 GCA_023486985.1 Bacillota bacterium | reverse complement strand
TTAAGAGAAGAGAAGCTCCTTAAGCGCAGCGGTGATGCAAAATTGAATGAAACAGAAGATATTCCACTTAATATAGATGAAGATAGTATAGATGAGTTTTACGATGAAGCTCCAGATAGCGAAATTGAGAAGCTTGAAGAGGAAGTCATCGATCAAGCCTCAGCGGCTCGTACCATTGCAGAGCTTGAAATTGAAATCGAATCATTGAAAAGATTAGAAGACCTTGCTCTTAAAGTACACCGCAGCGGCACTGATAAAAAATGGGAAGAGTTGTCGGCACTTCTTCAAGGAGAAGGACAGACTGGAACAGTAAATAATATTTTCGATGCAGAAGGTCTCCGCCGAAAGCTTATCATTTTTACCGAACATCGCGACACACTAAATTATCTTACCAATCGCATACGCACCCTTTTAGGAAGAGCAGAAGCAGTCGTCACTATTCATGGTAGCATGGGGCGCGAAGAAAGGCACAAGACCCAGGAAGCCTTTACGCAGGATAAAAATGTGCTTATCCTTGTAGCTACAGATGCAGCGGGCGAAGGCATTAATCTCCAGCGTGCCCACCTTATGGTAAATTATGATCTTCCATGGAACCCAAACCGTATCGAGCAGAGATTTGGGCGCATCCATCGTATCGGGCAAACCGAAGTTTGTCATCTATGGAACCTGGTTGCATCCGAAACAAGAGAAGGTGAAGTCTATCATAGACTTCTTACAAAGCTAGAACAGCAGAGAGAGTCTCTGGGCGGAAGTGTATTCGATGTTCTGGGTAAATGCTTTAATGAAACATCTCTAAGGGAGCTCCTCATAGATGCTATACGTTATGGAGATAAACCGGAAATTAAAGCCAAGTTAACAGAAACTATTGATAAAGCATTAGATTATGAGCATATTCGGCAATTAATAGAAGAGCGCGCATTGACTCACGAAGTGTTAGATGCCGCAAGAGTACAGAAAATCCGTGAAGAAATGGAACGCGCCGAAGCTCGCCGCTTCCAGCCCCACTATATCGCCTCCTTCTTCAGGGAGGCTTTCAGGGTGCTTGGCGGCGCCATGCATGAAAGAGAACCCAAACGATATGAGATAACTCATACCCCCACTGTTATTCGCAATCGGGATCGGATTATCGGAATCGGGGAACCAGTCCTTAAATCATACGAGCGTATTACCTTTGAAAAGAATTTGATCAGTATATCGGGAAAGCTGCTTGCCTCTTTTGTTTGTCCAGGTCACCCGCTTCTGGACTCCACGATTGATCTTGTATTAGAACGATACCGCGAACTTTTAAAGCGTGGCAGCACTCTTGTTGACCCATATAACTCTTGTGAAGATATTCGCGTCTTATTTTATCTGGAACACTCAATCCAGGATGCCCGTATGGACCGTAGTGACAATCGCAGGATTGTTTCACGCCAGATGCAATTCGTTGAGATGGATGAAAAGGGAAATATGAGAAACCTCGGTTATGCACCATATTTAGACTATCGTCCTATAACAAGTGAAGAAAATGAATCGATGAAGTCCATTCTTGAAAGTCAGGAATGGTTATATGGAGACCTAGATTCCCAGGCTGTCGCCTATGCAGCAGAGCATATTGTGCCCTTACATCTTGATGAAGTAAGGACTCACAAAGAAGAACGGATACGGAAAACAATGGAGGCTGTAAAAGATCGCCTCACCAAAGAAATTAATTATTGGGATCATCGCTCTGAACAGCTTAAGTTACAGGAATCGGCTGGTAAGCCGATGGCTAAAATAAACTCCGATCTTGCCCGCCAGCGTGCTGATGACCTTGAGGCCCGACTAAGGCAACGTATGCAAGAATTGGAAGAAGAGCGCTATTTATCGCCCCTTCCTCCTGTGGTTATTGGTGGTGCTTTGGTTGTTCCGCAGTGCTTGCTGGAAAAACTAACAGGCAAAGAACCTGCATTTAATATTGTAAACCAAGCAGAACGGGAACGAATTGACAGGCTGGCAGTAGCTGCAGTTATGGAAATGGAGCGCAAGTTAGGAAGAATACCACGGGAGATGGATCATGGAAACCCAGGCTATGACATTGAATCCAAGGATCCTGATACCAATAGGCTCTTCTTTATAGAAGTAAAGGGCAAAAGCTCCGGGTCATCTACTATCACAGTTTCTAAGACCCAGATTCTTACAGCCCTTAACAAGTATGACGATTTCATTCTTGCAATTGTAGAAGTGGATGGAGAAAAAGTTGCAGAGCCTCGCTATATCTATCGTCCATTCCGGAAAGAGCCTGACTTCGGTGTAACCAGCGTGAATTATGATCTTGAAGATATTTTTGCTCGTGGAGGATATCCGGTATGACAACTTCACTTTCTCAGCTTCAGGCTTTGATGAATGGCAAGGAAGACGAGCACCTGGAGTTCAAGGAAGCAAAAAACCAATTTGATTTTGATGATTTATTAAAATATTGTGCCGCACTTGCTAACGAGCGTGGAGGGAAATTTATTTTAGGCATTTCCGATAAAAAGCCGCGCAAAGTAGTCGGAAGTAATGCATTCTCATCACTGGAACGCACAAAAGCAAGCCTTTACGAGCGGCTGCATCTTCGAATAGAAGCTGAAGACGTAAGACATCCTGATGGAAGGGTTGTCATCTTCCATATTCCTTCTCGCCCTCTGGGTATGCCAATTCAGTATAAAGGGACCTATTGGATGAGGGCAGGCGACACTCTCGCTCCCATGAGTCCTGACCAATTAAAAAAGATTTTTGATGAAACAGTTATAGATTTCTCTGCAGAGATTTGCCATGGAGCCTCTATAGATGAACTCGATCCTTCGGGGATAAAGCTTTTCCGAGATATGTGGGTTCGCAAATCTGGAAATAACGCCCTTTTGACGCTTTCAGATGAGCAACTTTTGAGTGATGCCGAATTGATTGTTGACGGAAGTTTGACATACGCGGCGCTCATTCTTTTTGGTACACATCAAGCACTGGGAAAATACATGGCACAGGCTGAAGTTATTTTTGAATATCGTTCCGGCGAGGCATCTATTCCTGCTCAGCAGCGCAAAGAATACCGTCAAGGATTTTTTCTTTTTGAAAAAAGTCTCTTGGAAACCATTAATCTTAGAAATGAAGTGCAGCAATTTCAGGATGGTCTTTTTATTTGGGATATACCGACTTTTGGAGAGGCAGTAGTCCGCGAAGCTATTTTAAATGCGGTCAGCCATCGGGATTACCGCCTTCCGGGATCAATCTTTGTTTATCAATTTCCGCGGGTAATGAAGATTGTCAGCCCTGGTGGCCTTCCGCTAGGAATTACAGAGGAAAATATATTTTTCAGGCAGATACCGCGCAATCGCCGGATCGCGGAAGCCTTTTCAAAATGTGGGTTAGTGGAACGCTCTGGACAAGGTATCAACAGAATGTTTGAGGAATCGATTAAAGATGGCAAACCCAAGCCTGATTTCAGCGGCACTGATGACTATCAAGTATCGGTGACCTTACGAGGAGAAATCCAGGATTTGAAATTCCTTCGATTTCTTGAACAAATTGGCAAAGAAAGGTTATCTACTTTTACCACCCAGCATTACCTTGTACTGGATCTAATACATAGAGAGAAGTCTATACCGGATGAACTCAGATTTTGCCTTCCTTCTCTGTTAGACAACGGGGTCATAGAGAGAGTGGGCAAAGGGAGAGGTGTTCGCTATTTACTTTCCCGCCGCTTTTATGGATTTCTTGGGAAAAAAGGGGATTATACTAGAACACGCGGGCTCGATCGCGAAACTAATAAGGAGCTGATATTAAAACACATTCGTGATAATCAAAAGGATGGAAGCCAGCTTAAAGAGCTTTTCCATGTGCTTCCTTCTCTCTCCCACAACCAGATTCAAACCTTACTTCGAGAATTAAAAGCCGAGGAAAAAATTTATAATTTGGGGCGCACTAAAGCAGCTAAATGGTATCCTGATCCGGGTCACAGAAAAGATTGAGTTAGCAGTAAAATTCATTGGGGTAAAACGCAATTAAAACGCAATTAAAACGCAATTATGCGGTCAAAGTGTTGATTTTAAGGCATTTTATTGTATTTTATTATTATCATAATAAGTAAAAATTGACGCAATTGTTATGCAATTTCAGGGAGAATTTATGAGGAAAAAACTTATAGAAGTGGCACTGCCGCTTGAAGCGATTAATGAAGCTTCACGAAAGGAAAAAAATCCTTTCACAAAAAATCATCCTCGTGCTTTACATGTTTGGTGGGCACGGCGTCCATTAGCAGCATGCAGGGCAGTGCTTTTTTCATCATTAGTTGATGACCCATCCAGCCATCCAGAAAAATTTCCTACAGAGGAAGCCCAAAAAATCGAGCGGGATACCATTTAGCTGCT
>JAMDEM010000072.1 GCA_023486985.1 Bacillota bacterium | reverse complement strand
GGGAGAAGATTTCTTTCTCATCCACACTTATCTGATAAGTATTATGACCGCCCCTGATGATTGAAGGATATTCGGCATAATGGTTACAGGATTTGAGTTTTCAAGATTGTGCGCCAGAGGCGGACTGCACATTTTTGATTATGCCGAATATCCTTCAATCATCAGGGGCGGTCATAATACTTATCAGATAAGTGTGGATGAGAAAGAAATCTTCTCCCAGTTAAGCGAAGTAAATCTGCTGGTTGCCCTTGATAAGCAGACCGTTGACAAAAACCTGAAGGAGGTTCCCCCTGGAGGCGGCTTGATTTATGACTCGGAAGCCGCAGGGATGGGAGATGTTATTATTGGAAGAGGGGATGTAAAAATATGCCCTGTTCCTCTGTCAAAACTTGCCCGTGAAGCCGGCGGCAAAGATCTTATGAGGAATTCTGTTGCATTAGGCGCGACTATCGCCTTGCTGAACTATGATTTTGAAATATACAGCCGGATTATGAGTGAAGTTTTCAGTAAAAAAGGCGAAAAAGTAATAAATGAAAACATAAGTACAGGCCGCGCCGGGTACGATTATATCAGGAACAATTTTCAAAATGATTTTTCTTACAGGCTTGATAAGGTTCCGGGTCCCCCGAGAATGGTAATCACCGGTAATGAGGCAATGGCAATGGGCGCAATTAAAGCCGGATGCAAGTTTTATTCTGCCTATCCGATGACGCCGGTTTCTGGGATTCTGCATTTTATGGCAGCCCGGGAGCGAGAATTCAATCTGGTGGTAAAGCATACGGAAGATGAAATTTCTGCCATTAATATGGCAATCGGAGCTTCATTTGCCGGAGTCAGATCCATGGTGGCAACCTCCGGCGGAGGTTTTTCATTGATGGTTGAAGCGCTTGGCATGGCGGCAATAACGGAAACTCCGTTAGTAATAGTGGAAGGACAGAGGCCGGGCCCTTCTACCGGAATGCCCACATGGACTGAGCAGGGAGACTTAAGATTTGTTATGCACTCCTCCCAGGGTGATTTTTTAAGAGTTGTAATTGCACCGGGCGACATAAAAGAATCTTTCTACAGTACCATGGATGCTTTTAACCTTGCTGAGAAATACCAGCTGCCGGTAATCATAATTACCGATAAATATTTGTCAGAAGGTCATAAAACCGCTGAAATTTTTGACACATCCGCTGTGAAAATAGACAGGGGAGAATACGTTTATGGCGATGCAGCAAAGGATTTAAGCAGGTACGAAATCACCGGTTCAGGAATTTCTCCACGGGTTGTTCCCCTTCCCGGAGGAAAAATTTATTGCGCCAACAGCGACGAGCATGACAAGACAGGTCTTGTAACCGAAGAAGCAGATTTAAGAGTTAAGATGATGGATAAAAGAGCCGGGAAAGAATCGCTTTTGTTAAAGGATATTCCCGGCCCGGTTCTTTATGGGCCGGAAAAAGCTGATATAACGCTTGTTGGATGGGGTTCCACCAAGAATACAGTTCTTGAAGCCATGAAATATATTGAAAAAGATGGCATAAGCGCCAACTTTCTTCATCTGGTATTCATTCATCCCTTAAGGACGGAAAAATTAGTACAGGTCCTTAATTCAGCCAGGAGGAAAGTTATAATTGAAAACAATCAATCGGGGCAACTGGCTGGATTTATCAGGGAAAAGACTGGAATAGAAATGGATAACAGGATATTGAAGTATGACGGGAGGCCCTTTTTCCCTGAAGAGATTTGCAAGAGGGTAAAGGAGGTGCTGGCAATTGCCGGAGCCTAAAGAATTCAATACAACTGTTTCACCTACCTGGTGCCCGGGATGCGGTAATTTTGCTATATGGAATGCTGTAAAGGTGGCGCTTTCTGAATTAAATGTTTCTCCGGATAATGCAATCTTTGTTTACGGCATAGGATGTTCGGGCAATACCTCCAGTTTTATTAATGTTTTTGGCTTCCACGGAATTCATGGAAGATCCCTGCCGGTTGCCACAGGAATAAAACTTGCCAATCATGAGGCAAAAGTGGTTGCCCATGCAGGGGACGGTGACGCTTACGGCATAGGAGCCTGCCACTTTATTCATGCAATGCGAAGAAATATCGATATTACCTACATTGTTCATGATAATCAGATTTACGGACTTACCACAGGGCAGGCATCTCCCACATCACTTAAAGGTTTTCGTACCAAGTCAACGCCCGAGGGCGTTATAGATATGCCTCTAAATCCAATTGCTCTTGCAATTGACTGCGGAGCAACCTATATTGCCAGGGGTTATTCCGGGGAATTAAAGCAACTTACTCAGCTTATAAAAGATGCAATAACTCATAAGGGTTTCTCGCTGGTTGACGTATTTCAGCCCTGTGTTACCTTTAATTTTCTCAACACTTACCAGTGGTTCCAAAAAAAAGTTTATAAACTTGAAGATGAAAGTCATAATCCGCAAGACAGGGACGCAGCTCACAGGAAGGCAATGGAATGGGGAGATAGAATACCCATTGGGCTCTTTTATAAGGAATCCAGGCTCACTTATGAAGATGAACTGCCGCAGATAAAGGATATGCCGCTGGTCAGGCAGTCCATTGAAGATATTGACATAAGCAAACTAATGGAAGAGTATGTTTAAATAAAAAGCAAGGAGCAAGAAAATGCAATTTGCAAGAGTAATCGGAAATATTGTATGCACGCAAAAGGATGAAAAGATTAATGGAACCAAGCTTCTTTTAATCCAGCCGGTAAACATAAAGTTTGAACCCGCGGGAACTCCCCTGGTGGCAATTGACGCCGTTGGAGCAGGGGAGGGAGAGCTGATACTTTATGCCAGCGGCTCCTCAGCCAGGCAGACCAAAAGAACTGAAGGAACACCATGCGACTGTGTGATTATGGGAATAGTTGACCTTATAGAAAAAGACGGACGGCGCGTATTTGATAAATCAACCGAGAAAGTCGCAGGGTAAAGATAATGTTTTCCGGAAAAATTATCGGAAGAATTGTCTGTACAAGAAAAGATGAGTCACTTGAGGGAACAAAACTTTTGCTTGTCCAGCCAATAACCTGGGAAGGCGAGCTTAAAGGCGATCCGCTTGTAGCCATTGATTCTGTAGGCTCCGGCGCCAATGAATTCATATTTTATGTAAAAGCCCGCGAAGCCGCGGTTGCGGACCCGCGTGTTCCCCCTGTGGATGCCGCCATTGTTGGTATAATTGACGGAGTGGAAGTTAAGATAAGGGAATAAAAAATGTTTATTGCAAAAGTTGTTGGATATACCTGGGCAACAAGAAAAAGCCCTAATCTTGAAGGACTAAAGCTTCTTCTGGTAAAGCCCATGGACGGCATGACCGGAAAGCTTTACGGCGAAACAACCATGGCGGTGGACTGCAAAATGGGTGCAGGCATCGGCGATATTGTTCTTATTATGGATGAAGGCAATTCCGCCCGCCAGATTTTAGATGATAAAGGCGCACCGGTAAGAACAATTGTGGCAGGAATAGTTGACGAGGTGCAGTCAGGCGGAAAAAGAATAAAATACCACTGAATTATTCTTTTATCTCTTCAAATGTTGACTTGGGAACCCCGCATTTTTGATATCAGAAACTTATGAAAAATTTAAGAGGATAAACACATGAAAGAGCCGGATTTTTCTTTTATTAAAAATCTGAATTTACAAAAAAATTTAGAAACTGATTTTAAAGAGCTTCTTAAGTTAAAACTAGCTGAGACACCAAAAGCCATGGCTTTAATGTGTGCTTCAATAATCGAGGCTCTGTTATATCATGAATTAGAGAAAAAAGGTTTTAATGAAGAAGAACTATTAAAATTTTCTTTTGGTGTTATGATTTCAGAAGCTACAAAACAAAATATTATTAAAGAAAATGCAAAAAGCATTTATTATCAGGTGAAAGATTATCGGAATATTATTCACACCGGGCTGGCTGTTAAATCTGGTTTGAAAGTGCAGCGAGAAGAGGCAGAAGTCTGTATTAGCCTAGTTAAAGTGATTTTGAGAGATTTATATCCTGAACATTATCAATCGCTTGCTGGTATGCTTTCAAAGCTTATCTTAATAGACAGTCCATTATCAGTAGAACATCAATTGAATGAAATTATCTTACATCAGGATAAGGTTCAAAAGGAACAGCATAAACATTATAATGAGCAGTACAAAATTGCCATGGAAAATGGAATAGACTATCTTTCAGGCATTGTTTATGAAGAAATGGGAGAATGGGAAGATTCTAGGGATAAAAATGGAAAAATATCTGATGAGGAGACGTTAAGGAAATTAAAGTTTAAAACATCAAAAGAGGAAACTATAGAGAAAGTAAGACACGAGGAAGCTCTTAATAGCTTTAATAAAGCTATTTCTGTTAATCCCCATGCTCCTGATGCGTATGGATTTCGTGGGGAACTCTATATGCACAAAAATGATTATTATCGAGCCATCCAGGACTTCAATCAAGCAATTTCTTTGGATCCTCATGGAGGGGATTTAGGCGAGTTTTATGGGTGTCGAGGATCTTGTTATGAGAAGTTAGGACAATATGACTTGGCAATTCAAGACTTTAATTCTGTTCTTGATTATGGTTTATATGATCCGGTGTTCCACTATTGGATTGCAGAAATTCATGAAAAGGCTGGACGCTTTAAAGAAGCGATAGAGTTATATAAAAAATTCACAGAGGAAACAGGGCAAGATGATTCATTCCGTTCATTAGAGCTGCAACATGCTCAAAAAAGAATAGCCGCACTTGAAGGTGAGGGCTGGTAAGACAATCTGGAAATTCTTCCCAAAATCATAAGTCAGCTGGCGAATGAGCGATTCATATTTACTTTTCCGGCACTTCAGAGAAAATTATCATTAAAAGATGTATTGATATTATTTATTAGCAAATGTTATAATATATGTGTAAGTTGTAAACATTGTACAAATTATCAAGGAGAGTAAAGAAAATGGCTATTAAGAAAATTAAGTCAGCCCGGGCAAGGAATATTCTTGGCCAGCTCATGGATGAAGCTTTTTACAAGGGCAATGATTTTATCATTGAAAAGGGCAGAAAGCCAATGGCAGTGATTATTCCGTTTGATGAATACAAAAGAATTAAAAGAATGAGGGAAGAAGATTTTAAAGTCTTTGATGAAATATGGGAAGCCCAAAAGGGCGTAAAAGTAAAAGATGTTGAGAAAGACATATCAGAAGCGATAAAAGAAGTAAGATTAAAAAATAAAAAATAAAGGCGCCATGCTTAAAGCAGTTGTTGACACTAATATTTTTATAAGCGGCACCATCATGCCTAAAAGCAAGCCTGCTCAAATAATCAAGGCATGGAGGGGCAAAAAATTCGAGTTAGTAATCTCTAAAGACATTTTGCTTGAGATAGCTGAAGTTTTAAACAGTCCGAAAATTACCAGATATCGTGTAACTCCAGATAAAAGAAATAGAATTTTAAAGGCAATTTATAAATATAGTTTAATAACTCCCGGCAAAATCAAATTATCTATTTTAGATGACCCGGATGATAATATTTTTTTAAGCATGGCCGAGGAAGGAAAAGCTGATTATATTGTTTCAGGTGATAATCATTTATTAAAACTGGGTAGTTATAATAACATAGACATAGTTTCTGCTGAAACTTTTTTAGATGTTCTAATAAAATACCACTGAATTATTCTTTAATCTCTTCAAATGTTAACTTGGGAACCCCGCATTCAGGGCAGATCCAGTCTTCAGGCAAATCCTCAAAGGATGTTCCCGGCTTAATTTCCTGAGTTGGATCTCCCTCCGCCGGGTCATAGATATACGGACATGCCATACACTGCCATTTGTTCATTTTTTCCTCCTGTTTTAATATATATATTTTGCTGATAAACAGCCCAGTTCTTTTCCCACTTTTGTAAAAGCATCAAGGGCGGTATCCAGGTCTTCCTTACTGTGGGCGGCTGAAATCATAACCCTTATTCTTGCCTTGCCTTTTGGCACCGTGGGAAAACCGATAGCCATTGCAAATACATTATTTTCAAATAATTTCCTGGAAAATTCCTGCGCCGCAGAAGCTTCGCCCAGCATTACCGGCGTTATCGGGGTCTGCGATACGCCTGTATCAAATCCCAGTTCTTTCATCTTATTTTTGAAATATCTGGAATTTTCCCATAATTTCTTTACCGGTTCTTCTGTGCTTGAAAGGATGTCCACTGCTGCTATGCAGGCGGCAATATCAGGGGGTGTTGCCGCAGAAGAAAAAAGGAAGGGCCTTGCTTTCTGCTTCAAAAATTCAACCAGCCCGGCTTTCCCTGCCACAAAGCCTCCCACCACGCCGAATGCTTTGGAAAGTGTGCCAATTTCAATATCAACTCTGCCATGGATGTGAAAATGGTCCACAATGCCGCGGCCGTTTTTCCCGAGCACTCCCTCTCCGTGGGCATCATCAACCATTACAAGGGCTTCATATTTTTCTGCAGCCTCGCATATTTCAGGAAGAGACGCGATATCGCCATCCATTGAAAAAACACCGTCAGTTATAATGAGTTTTCTTCTTGCTTCTTTTGCTTCTTCCAGCCGTGATTTTAAATCATTTGCGTTATTGTGGGCGTAGATATATCTTTTTGCTTTGCTGAGCCTTACTCCGTCAATGATTGAGGCATGATTGAGCTCATCAGTAATAATGGCGTCATCGGCAGAATCAGCTATTGCAGGGATAACTGCCTGATTTGCCACAAAGCCTGACTGAAATGAAAGAGTTGCCTCAACCTCCTTGAATTCAGCCAGTTTTTTTTCCAGTTGATTATGAAGGCTCATTGTGCCGGCAATGCTTCTTACGGCGGCAGGACCGACTCCGAATTCACCAAGAACCTTTCTGGCAGATTCCAGCAGTCTTGGGTCATTGGCAAAGCCCAGGTAATTATTGGAGCACATATTAAGAACTCTTTTGCCGTCAACTTTTATCCATGCGCCCTGGGGACTTTCTATCGTTCTTATGTTATTGTAAAGACCTGTTTCTTTAAGCCTTGAAAGCTCTTCTTTTATAAAATCAAGCTTGCCCATACTGCACCTCCATTTTTCGCAGACCAAGGTCTGCCAATACTGTTGAAGACGTAGTGGCAAAGCTTGCTTTGCTTTTATTATGGAGAGCAAGCTCTCCCACTACAATCTTTTTAGTTTTCCGAATGCCTATAATGTCTTGATTCATCAAACCCGCATTACTATTAAGGAATAAGCACAACTTTGCCGCATACTTTTGTTCGAGCTGTCATAAGGTCAAACCCTTTTTCAAATTCTTCAAGCTTCAAAGTATGAGTAATGACCGGCGATATGTCAAGTTTGCCGGATTCAAGCATTTCTCTGATTTTAATCCATGTGTCAAATATGAGCCGGCCGTTTATGCCGTATAGAGTCAGCCCTTTAAATACTATTGAATTGGTGTAATCTATGGTTATCGGCTCGGAAGGAATACCAAAGGCGGTAAATCTTCCGCCTTTTCTTACCATCTTGAAGCAGTCATCAATTGAGCCTGGAGTGCCTGCCATGTCCATTACAACGTCCGCCCCGTAACCCCCGGTTTTTTCAAGAACAATACTCACGGCATTTTCATTATCATGGTTTATAAGAAAATCGGCGCCCAGTTTCTTTGCTAATTCCAGCCTGTAAGAGTTCAACCCCACAAAAAAGACAACTGAAGCACCGCATGCCTTTGCAACAGCCGTGGAGAAAAGCCCGATAGGCCCGTCTCCAACGATTGCTATAGTTTTTCCTGCCACTTCTTCAACTAAAGTTGCATAAACTGCGTTGCCCAGAGGTTCCTGTACCGAAGCAATATGCGGAGGAATTAATGGCGAGTTTTTCCAGCAGACTGATTCAGGCACTGCTATATATTCAGCAAAACATCCGTTAGTGTCAACACCCAGAATTATTAAGTTTGAGCAGATATGTTTCTGCCCGTTGAGGCATTGAATGCAATGGCCGCAGGAGACATGCGTTTCCGCTGATACATAGTCGCCTTCTTTAATGTTTTTTACATTTTTCCCGGTCTTTACTACGTTTCCTGCCATTTCATGGCCAAGAATTTGCGGCAGGTTTTTTATTCTTGATTGAGCCCATTTGTTCCATTCATATATGTGTACGTCAGTTCCGCAGATTGATGCCGCTTTTACATTAACGAGAACTTCATTATCGTTTATATCAGGTATTTTTACTTCCTCTAATTTAGCTCCATATCCCGCAACAGTTTTTATGATGGCTTTCATAGTTTCAGGCATTTGAATAAGAATTGCTCCTTTCTATGACAGGGCACAGGCAACTGCGGTTTTCGATAGTATTACATTAAAACCCTTTTGTATAAATTTAAGACGGGACAGATTAAAGACCCTGTAAATCGTGCCGGGATAAACCCGTTTTCTTTTGTTGTATTTGTAGTGGCAAAGCTTAAATTTTCGCTTCGCTCTCGCCGAGCTGCTCGCTCGTCTTCATCTGTGAAATCAGGGTTTTGCGGAACCTTCTATGCCACCCACCCTCTGGGCGGGTACCCGCTTTGCTCGCCAAGAAGTTCCAGCCAAAACCCGTGCTCTTGCTACGCAAGCCCTCCTTGTTCGGTCGGGACGCACCTTGCTTTGCCTTTTTATGCAGACCAAGGTCTGCCACTACAACCTGCCGGGATAAACCCGGCTCCTGCACATTTTGCAGTCTTCGAAAGTTGCAAAAAAAATGCCGCCTGTGATATACTTTCTTTTAAACGAGGTGCGTCCCGACCGAAAAATAAAGAAGGCAAAGCAAGCTTTGCCACTACTCTGCAAAAATATGGTAGTGGCAGACCTTGGTCTGCAAAAAACTGCCCCGTAGCAATACTGCGGGGTCTTCCTATCGCAAATTAAGGAGGATTTATGTTTGATGCAAAATTATTAAGAAACAATCCTGATATTGTTAAGAAAGCTCTCACAAGAAGGGGCATGGACACCTCTATTGTGGATAATTTTATTCAACAAGATATAAAGCATAGAGAGCTTATTGTAAAAATTGATGATTTAAGAAATAAAAGAAATGTGGTTTCTAAGGAGATTGGTATAAAGAAGCAAAAAGGCGGGGATATAAGCGCTGAGGCGGAAGAAATGAGAAGGGTAGGGGATGGGATAAAATCCCTTGATGAAGAACTTGAAAAAACCGGCAAGGCTCTCAACGATATTCTTATAAGCATTCCCAATATTCCTCATGAAAGCGTGCCGGATGGACCAGACGACAGTTTTAATGTTGAAATAAAAAAATGGGGAGCCTTGCCGGAATTTGACTTTGAACCAAAGGCTCACTGGGATATAGCGGCTGAGCTTGATATTGTTGACTTTGAAAGAGCTGTAAAAATATCGGGAGCGCGATTTGTAATCATGAAAGGCGCTGGCGCATTGCTTGAAAGAGCCCTGATAAACTTTATGCTTGACGTTCACACAAGGGAGCATGGATATAAAGAGGTGCTTCCGCCTTATCTTGTAAATTCCGCTTCCATGTTTGCAACAGGACAGCTTCCTAAATTTGAAGAGGATCTTTTCAAGTGCCGTGATACTGATTATTACCTGATACCAACCTCTGAAGTGCCTCTTGTAAACCTGCACCGGAACGAAATTTTGGAAGGAGATGTCCTGCCGCTTTATTACACGGGTTTTTCTGCCTGCTTCAGGTCGGAAGCAGGCGCGGCTGGCAAGGACACGAGGGGTCTTACCAGAGTTCATCAATTCGATAAAGTTGAATTGATAAAGTTTACCAGGCCTGAAGAATCTTATGCAGAACTTGAGAAACTCCTTGCAAATGCAGAAGAAATTTTGAGGCGGCTGAAAATTCCTTACCGGGTTACTGCTATCTGTGTCGGTGACCTTGGATTCACGGCATCCAAGAAGTATGATATAGAATTCTGGGCTCCCGGTCAGAAAAAGTTTGTTGAAATATCTTCCTGCTCAAACTGCACTGATTTTCAGGCAAGACGCGCAGGCATCAGGTACAGGCCTCAGCCCAAAGCAAAGCCGGAATTTCTTAATACTCTTAACGGCTCTGGCGTGGCGGTGGGAAGAACCGTTGCGGCAATACTGGAGAATTACCAGCAAAAAGACGGCTCAGTGGTTATTCCTGAAGTTTTGCATCATTACACCGGCGGGCTTAAGCTGATAACCAAATGACCATATACAGGCATTTACCGGTTTGTATTAATTGACGCCGGGCTCCACTATTTTCTTGAATATTTTTACGAGTTCAGGGTCATGCCGTACAAAAGCTTTTTCAAAAAAATCCTTGTTAAATTTCTCTTTAGACCTCCCTGCGTTTATGCTTGATGACTCCTCATCGTAATCTTCAACCAGGGAAAGGATTCTCGCTGCGAGTGGAATTTCTTCTCCCTTCAGTCCGTTAGGAAATCCGGTTCCGTCATAATACTCATGGTGAGCTTTGACAATGGCAGCAGTTTTTTCTAGAATCTTTATCTGTTCCAGGATGCTGGCGCCAATAACAGGGTGTAGAGGATCTCTCTTATTAAGGATGTTTGCATCTTTCCTTAACAGCCCGATATCATGGAAATATGATGCATAAAGAATGTTTTCAAATTCTTTCCCTGTAATTCCCACTTCTCTTGCAATACTGGTAGCATACCTTGCCACTCTCATCACATGCCCTCTTGAATAAGGGTCAATGGCTTCCAGAGCGTTAATGAGAATTTCAATGGTATGTACAAAGAAGTTTTGTAATTCTTCAACCAGAAAGACATTGTTGATGGCAACAGCCGCCTGTTGAGCCAGAATTTTAAGATTATCTGCATCTGCATCAGTAAATACCGGCTCTTTGAGTTTGTTGACCGCTTCCACCACGCCGAAACACCTGTCTCCCCACATTACCGGTACAGCCAGCAGTGTTTTTGTTTCATATCCTGTTGCTTCATCCACGCCTTTATAGTGCCTTGGATCTGTTGATACATCGTCAATTTTTACTGTTTCCCTGTGAATTAATGACCAGCCGGCAATGCTTTTTTCATTTAATGGAATTCGTATTCTTCTTATGTCTTCTCCCATGGAGCCGGATGTCTGTTTAAAGTAAAGTTCGTTTCTGCTTTCATCAAGAAGCAGGATTGAGGCTTTATCAGAACTGCAGATATCCTTGCAGCAATCAATAATCTTTGCCAGAAGTTCGTCCAGGTCAGTTAAAGAGGCAAGCTCCTGTCCGATATGACAGAGCCTGCTCATGATATTCATTCTTTCTTCTAATTCAACAGAATCCATACTTGCACTTCCTTTATTTTCGAATGGCGGCAATCCAGGGCAGACCCGAGATAAAGCTTGAGAAAACAAGCTTTGCTTATTCTGCAGTTACTCTGCAGATTTCTTCGTAAGTGGTTATGCCGGCTGCAACCTTTCTCAGTCCGTCTTCAAAAAGTGATTTCAAGCCTTCCTTCTTTGCCTGCTCTAAAAGAATGTTTGAAGATACCCTCTTTATTATTAATTCTCTTAATTCTTCCGTTACTACAAGCAGTTCATAGATGCCGATTCTTCCTTTATATCCGGTATTGCTACATTCCTGACATCCCTTGCCCTTCATAATATGGATATCTTCTTCTTTGTAGTCGTAATTTTTAAATACCTCGAAAAGTTCAGGTAAAAGTTTGATTTCTTCCTTGCAGGCAGGGCAGATGACTCTTACAAGCCTCTGGGCAAGCGCTCCTATCATTGTTGAAGAGATAAGGAACGGTTCCACTCCCATGTCAACAAGCCTTGTTACCGATCCCACGGCGTCATTTGTATGGAGAGTGCTTAAAACCAGATGGCCTGTCAGGGCTGATTCGATGGCTATTGTGGCAGTTTCCTTGTCTCTTATTTCTCCCACCATCATTACATCGGGGTCCTGCCGTAAAAAGGATCTCAATCCGGCGGCAAAAGTCAAGCCAACCCTGGCATTTGTTTGTATCTGTATGACGCCTCTAAGATAGTATTCCACCGGGTCTTCAATAGTGACAATTTTCCTGTGAGGCTGATTGAGGGCATTTAAGGTCGCGTAAAGGGTTGTTGATTTTCCGCTTCCCGTGGGTCCCGTAACAAGAATGATGCCGTGAGGATGGTCAATCAGTCCCTTGAATTTCTCAAGATCATTACCCATGAATCCAAGAGTGTTTAGATCCACCATCATTCTTTTCCTGTCCAGAAGCCTCATAACAACTGTTTCTCCCTGCAGGGCGGGAAGAGTTGATACGCGCACATCCAGGTCCCTGTCCTTTATTTTTAAGTGAATTCTTCCATCCTGGGGTATGCGCTTTTCCGCAATATTCAGGTTTGACATAATCTTTATTCTGGAAACAAGAGCCGGCTGGATGCTTTTGGGCAAATCCATTATTTCATGAAGAATTCCGTCTATTCTGTATCTTACAAGAAGGTCATTTTCAAAGGGTTCAACATGAATGTCGCTTGCTTTTTTGTCAACTGCTTCGGTTATTATTTTGTTTACAGCGGTAATTACCGGCTGGTCTATAACTACTTCTTCGTCGCTTTTTGATTCGTCGTCATCCTTTATAAGTTCTGCTTTTCCCTCTCCAAATTGCTCAAGTTTCCCTACCCAGGATTTGTCTTCTCCATAAACAGCGCTTATTGATTTTATAATATCATCATGAGAAGCCAAAACAGGCTCAGCCTGAAAACCTGTTCTAAACCTCACCTCATCAAGGGCAAAAATATCCTGGGGGTCAATCATGGCAAGGGTAATTTTCTTTTCAAGCTTGCCGATGCAGATTAATTTATGACGCTCAGCCATCTCTCTAGGAATAATGGCAGCCGTTTCCTTGTCAATTTTAATCTGGGACAGGTCAACAAAGGGCACTTTCATCTTTTTTGCCCTTGCTTCCATCTCGGCTTTTACATCCTGCTTAATCTCTTCCAGCACCTGCTGGTTCTCTTCAGATACTGTGTCCATAAAACTCACTCCTTAGGATGACCCTGTTCCTCCAAAATGAGATATTTCTCGGTTAATTTTAAGAATTTTTCAGCCCCAACAAAAGGTTTTTTCTCTTCCCAGAGGATTTCTCCGATAAACCTTCCGCAAAAGCCGTTGTTCACCAAAGCCTTTATATGGGTTTTAAAATCGATATTGCCGTGGCCCAGAGGGAAGTGGGAGTCTTTTTCGCCCATATTGTCCGAAAGATGCATTTGAATCATTTCAGAAGGCATAAGTTCTATGAATCTTTCAATCCTTGAATCTTTTTCCATATTTGCATGAGAAATATCAAAAGTAATTTTGGCATTGGGGGAATTTATCTCTCTCAGTAATTCAATCATTTCTTCAGGTGATGATCCGATCTGTCCTTTAACATTTTCTATTCCCAGTATAACCCCGGATTTTTCCGCTTCCGCGGTAATTTCCTTAAAAGCCTCCACTGTCCACTGCCAGCAGTTCGGCATGGGCGACCACCCCTGCATGCCGGGAAAAAGATAACCGGGATGAATTGTAACATAAGCACACTCAAGCTCTTGTGCAAGCTTTACAGTCTCAATAACCTGTTTGACTGATTCATGCCTGAAACCCGGGTTTTTATCAGCAAGAGATATAACCGGAGCGTGGATAGAATTTTTGTCGGGAAAATTTTTCAGCAATTTTTTCAGTTCTTTTGTCTTCGAAAGATGCAGATATTCACGGGGCCAGAAATGGGGAGAATCAGCCCATAATTCCACGCAGGTAAATCCCATGCTGTGAACTTTTTCAATTGCTTTTTCTGGAGGAAGGCAGAGAAAACTCCATGAAGAAAGTCCTATAGGTGCGATGTCAACCACCTCACAATTTCTTTTGAAATTTATATCCCACGCAGCGGGAGAAAACAAACTCACCTCAGACGAAGCCTGAAAATACCGAAGGATTTATCCTCGGCAGCTTATATCCTCTAAGATAATTTCACGGTATATCGAGAATATTTCCGGGTCAAATGATGCCGGCTGCATGCTTTCCATAACGGAAAGGACTTTTTCCAGCGGCATTGGGTCCTTATACGGTCTTTTTGTAATCAAAGCGCTGTAAACATCAGCTACAGCCATTATTCTTGCCAGAAGCGGTATCTCCTCCTCTTTTAATTTATCAGGGTAGCCGCTGCCGTCATATTTTTCGTGGTGATGACGGACAAGTGATGTCAATTCATCCATACCCGGTATTACGGCAAAGAAGTTAGCGCTTTCTATTGTGTGAGTTTTCATTCTTTCAAATTCAAGGTCGGTAAGCTTGCGGGGCGCATTAAGGATGTTTAAGGGTATCCAGATTTTTCCTACATCATGAAGTTCGCAGCCCAGCCTTAAAAAATCCATTCTTTTTCGCTCCAGGCCCATTTTTTCTGCTATTCTTTGAGCCATTTCACCAACGTGCCTGCAGTGAGCACGCGTATAATGATCCTTTGCATCAAGAGCATTATTCATGGCTCTGATGAAGTTTATCTGCTTTTCCACGCCCATTTCCTGGAATTTACTGAGAGTGGCTTCCAGGGCGGCAATTACTTTTGGATGGCAGAGGCTCCCGCTTTTTTTGCGCATTATTAAGAGAGCGCTTTCTTCGGTTTTCCCCCTGTAATATGGATTTATCAGTTCCTGAAAATCACTGGCAACTTTTACTATTTGTGCCTCCATCGGCATTTCCCGGTAATCTTTCCTGTCCATGAATTCAAGAAAACTTATCTGCTGGCGGACATTCTTAATCGGCTCAAGGATATCAAGAGCCACTTTATAAATTTTATTCATTTCTGTTTCTTCTTCGGCAGTTAGGGGCTCGCCAACTCTTTCCTTTGCAAGGATATCTTCGTTAACAGATACTTTTCCTATTTCGTGAAGAAATGCTCCGGTATATATTTCGTCGCTTACCATCGGGCAGAGCATCTTGCTCATCTCTTTGGCAAGAAAAGCCGTTTCCTTGCAATGATCTGCCTGGGCCTGCCCGCCCGCGGCAAGATTAAGTCTTGAAACAAGGTCGATGACAGAAAAGTCAATTTCCACCCGCCTGGCGGCTTTAAATTTTTCTCTTAGTTCTTCAGCTTTTTCTATCTCTGAAATATCAAGGAGCGACACTCTCTGTTCAAGGAGCTTATTCATTTCCACCATTAAGGCAGGATAATCCCTGATAAGATTCATAAAATCCACGCGCAAAAGCTGAAGCAGGCGAACCCCATCAATTGCTTTTATTGTTGCGGAGCGGGGCTGGTTGGTCAGAAGAGCCATTTCTCCAAAAGCCTGGCCCGGATCCATCAATGCCATTACCAGTTCTCCGGCGTTATCAGAAATTTTTACGACCCTGACATGCCCGTGCTGAATAATATAAAAACTGTCTCCAGGGTCTCCTTCGTTAATGATTGTCTCCTCGGGCTCGTAATCCTGTACATGAAATTTGTGAGCTATGCTGTCAATTGCCTGCGGAGACAGGGAATAAAAGAGAGGATTGGATGAGATAAATTTTGCTGTTTCTTTAGTATCCGTCACTTTAGTATCAGTCATTTTCTCTCCCCGGTGTTTTTGCAGACCAAGGTCTGCCACTACAGTTTGTTGCAAGTAGTGGTAAAGCTTGCTTTGATATTATTTTATTCTAAGAGCCCGGTAAACTTTTAAAAGCTCGCTTTTTCCTTTAAGAGCCACCGGCGGCAATTCATCGGCAATAATCAAATCTTTGCATTTTTCGTAGGTTGTTTCGGCAATTAAGACCGGGCTGTCAAGCTCCTTGCTTTTTCCCTGCAGTCTTGCGGCGACATTGGTTGAATCTCCTATTGCCGCATACTGCTTTCTCTGGGCGCTTCCAACGATTCCAAGGGATACATCGCCCGAGCAGATGCCAACACCGATTTCAAAAGAATGCTTGCCTTCCTTCTGCCATTGTTCCCTGAGCTCGGCAAGTTTGCTCTGCATTTCCAGGGCGGTTTTTACCGCGTAAAAAGCATGGTTTTTCTTTGAAGGATCAACAATGCCAAAGACTACCATCTGGGCATCTCCCTGGTAATCAAATATCGTCCCGCCGTTTTCATGGAAAATCTGGCCCATGGCAGCATGATATTCGTTAAGTGTTTCCATTACTGATACGGGATCAAGCCTTTCTGAGAGGTCTGTATAGCCGCGGATATCGGAGAAAAGAATACTCATTTCAGTCTTTTTACCGCCAAGAACTGCTCCTCCGCTTGATGCAAGAATTTCTTCAAGATAAGCATCGGGCAGGGGCGCAAACTCTTTGAAGAGACCGCTGAGTTTTTTCTTGGCTTTCTGCTCTGCAGTATAATGGTAAATGTTGATTGAAACGAAGGATACAAATAATGTCAGCATTGGAGCACTGATAAAGTTGAGAGTTGAGTTATTGAGGAAATTCCAGTACGAATATTCGTAAACTCCAAATCCCAAAAAGATTGCAAACACTGTTCCCATCCGTGGATCCATGGCTGGGATTACAAGGCTCACGATTAATCCAATAATTAAAATTACTATAAACTGGTTAAGAGGCGTGGCTCTTTTTATGAAGCTGTTGCTTAAAAGAGAGAGAAGAATATTGGCATGTGCATACATTGCCGGCTCTTGTCCAAATGGGGAGCCTTTGATGTCAAATCCGGCCGCAGCAGTAACACCCACAAGAACTATTTTGTCCGTAAATTCGCCAGTTCTTGCAGCATCATCCATCTTTAATAAAACATCTGATATTGAGTATCTGCTTACTAAAGCCGCAGGTGTATTGGCAAGTTCCTCTCCGGGTTTTGGAGGGATGTATCCGTAGTTTAACCATACTTCTCCTTTATAGGCAGGAATTTTCATGTTCCCGATTTTAATATAATCTCCTGCAGGGCTTAGTTGAACGGAATCGAAAGAAATTCCTTCAGCAAAACAATAAAGCACAGTTGCCAGAGAAAGACTATTTTTTTTCTCTTCAGGCCAAACAAGAAGAGCATTTCGCACAACTCCGCCGTAACCGAGAGATTCAGTGACAAAACCCAGATTTTCCGATTTGTCTTTTTTTAAAGCTGAATATAAAAGGGGAAAAGGTTTTATAATGTCAATTTTCTTGCCTTCAGTTTCCTTTCCCATGTTTTCAGCCGTTTCCTTGGCAGAAACATGCATCATGGCAAGAAAAACATTGTTGTATTTTTTTAAAGTGTCGGCAAAAATTTGATCGGCTTTTTGATTTTGTGAAGGTTCTGTAAACAAGATATCAAATCCAATACATTTTACGCCAGCAGATTCCAGCTTATTAATCAGTTCCGCATATTTTGATCGCGGAAGGGGCCACTGACCAAATCCGGGTGTTGCCAGAGATGCTTCATCTATCTCGATAAAGGCAACTCTCAGCATCTGATCTTCATTGAAAATTGGTTTTAATCCCTTTTTGGCTTCCAGGGAGGCATCGTATCTCATTCTTGCAAAGTGGTCATAAATAAAGTCATCAACAAAAGCAAAAGGATTCATGTCCACATCTGTGAATGCAATATAAGCTGATATTATGACAATAAAAAGAATGCTGGAAGCAATACCTATTATAAGTGCTGCAGTGCGCTGCTTTCGTGTATACGTGCCTTTAAGTTTTGAGAGAAATGACAATATTTTCTTCAAATTTATTCTTCCCTGTTATTTTGCGATCGAATACCCCGCAGACATCCTGAGCATCGCGAAGAATCTCGGATTGAGATTCTCACCCCCCTTTCAGGCGGGTACCCGTCGTTCAGAGTGAAAATTCCAACCCTCTTAGGCAACTCATGCCGTAAAACAAACTTGTTTATTTTGCGATTGAAAACTCTGCAGCTTTGCTGCGGAGTATCATGCCGTAAAACAAACTTGTTTATTTTCGAACTATTATAATCACAGGCTGCGCGCCTGTGAAAGAACGTGAGAAAACAAACTTGTTTATAATATAACCTCAAATTCACCGGAAATTTTTAAAGTTTCCTGATTTGAGGTTATATTAGTAATTTTCCAATGCCTCATATTATGTTATTGTTTATCAGCCAGGGAATATGACATATTCACGCTTACATTGGTATTAGCTCCCGCAGTTAAGACTGCGCTGTTGGAACCAAAACAAGTAAGAGTATTAGAACTGTTATAGCCAAACACTTCCACTATTATATTGCCAGGATTGAGGCTGTTAAATGTCGTAGAAGTCTGGGGAAAAATTATGCTTCCCTGAGTAAGAACATTACTTGCAGGGGTGGAAGGAGTGTAAGGTGTGTAAGGTGTGAATACTTCAACTGCAGTGCTCAAAACGTTTGCAGGAGTGCTATTATTGGAAACGATATAAACATCAAACCTTGTGGTACCAGATGGAATATTTAGCTTAACATTTGAATTCTGAGACCCCTGCGGCCAATTAACGGAAACTCCGAGGCTTCCCGTGCTTGGGCTTGAAGCAACCGGACTAAGTCCTGCGCTTCCTCCTCCTCCGCATCCCCATAGTAAAATAGGTGATATAAGAAGCAATATTGCGAGAAAACCTGCATACCAGTATTTTCTTTTCATTATTATCTCACCTGCTTTTATAAATTAAATTTATTGAATCTGTACCTGGACACTGCCCGACTCGTTCTGAGTTGGATTAACTATGACGTTGCCCGGTCCCGTGCCGCCGCCTGGAGGCGGCATGTTCCCGCCGGGAGTTCCGCCGAAATTAGAAATAATATTGCCTGCCGGCGGGGGTTGATTTGGAGGAGGTCCTCCTGCACTGGATAAATCTGCGTCACCGCCCTGACCGCCGCCGCCAAATATTCCACCGCCGCCCGAGGGAAAGCTGTTGAGGTTGGGAAGTATCATTCCGCCGCTGGTAATTGTGCAAGTGTTGCCGGCAAATACCATGAAGTTTCCGCCGCCGGAGGTTACATTTACAGTGCCGCTGAAAACTATAATATTAGTATTTCCGCCGGGTCCCTGTTTGGTAACCTTTTCCTGCTCGACATAAAAATCGGTTCCTCTCGCCGCAAGAACTGCATTAGGCGTGGTAACCTGAACTTTTGATTCCTTCCCGCCAAATTTGCCTACATTAACTCGTACCTTTCCTGCTGTGAGCTTTAGTTCGGCAAGCCTTGATTTTTCGGTTAATTGAAATTTAGATATTTCTACAACTGTATTTGATCCAACCTGGACCACTGTCTGGTCGGCTAGCCGGATGTTTGCCCTGGAATTGTCCAGTGTCCGGGCTTTGTCGCCGTCCTTAAGCATGCGGGACTGCCATATCCCGACCCATTTTGTTGAATCAGCTTTCTGGCTTTCAACAGTGCCGTTTACTTTTACGACCAGCTTCCAGTCGGGAGAGATGGACCAGCACGGTTGAATAAAAAAAGAAAAAATAAAGACGACCAGAAGTAGAAGCATACCCAGTCTTAAGTATTTTTGCATTCCTATCAACCCTTTCACTGTTTTTTTAATTATTTCGTATATCAGCTTTTTGTTTAAATTGATATACGACAAAAATTTAAATAAATCCTTTTATTTTGCGATTGGATATTTCGCTGCCATGTTTCAGGGCAGTTGATTATGGAGAGCAAGCTCTCCCACTACTGTTGCAGTTGTAGTTGCAAAGGTGCGTAGCTTAGAAGGTTCCGCAAAACCCTGATTTCAAGGATGAAGCCGAGCTGGCAGCTCGGCGAGAGGCAAAGCGGAAAATTAAATTTGCTTTGCCTTTATTAAAAAAAGTCCCTTCCTTTGAATAGCAGGGACTTTAATGCGTTTTTGTGTGATTTAGTTATGGAAGGTTAGCAAAATTTTCTCATAACACCTATTACCTTACCGATTATTGAAACATACTTTATCAGTATAGGCTTCATCCTGTGGTTATCAGGTTCAAGTCTTATATAGCCTTGTTCTTTGAAATATCTTTTTACGGTAGGTTCGTCATTGACTATTGCTACAACTATGTCTCCGTCCTCTGCCGTATCCTGCATTCTTACTATTATTTGATCGCCGCTTAAAATTGCAGCTTCTTTCATGCTGTCACCGTTGGTTTCCATAATAAATACATTTTTTGCTCCCACCCAGTCCGTAGGCAGGGGAAAAGTGCCGCAGACATTTTCCTGGCATATAACAGGTTTAAGAGAACTGATTTTTGATAAGAGTGGGTAATACTGAATTTCCCTTGCCGCAGGGGATTCCTCATCAACTTCTATAGTTATAGTTCTTGGTTTTGCCGGGTCTCTTTTAATCAATCCTTTTGATTCGAGACTGTGAAGATGGCTGTGAACTGTTGAACTTGAAGAAACGCCTACTGCTTCGCCTATCTCTCTGATAGAGGGTGGAAATCCTTTTTTCCTAACGGTGTTTTTTATAAATTCAAAAATTTCTTTCTGACGTTTGTTAAGAGTCTGTGCGGAGGAACCCATGAATCAGCCTCCTGTAAATGATAGTGCAAATTCGTGGATTCATTATATCATAACAAGTATAGTAATTCAAGGTGCGTCCCGACCGAATAGGGAGGGTTTCACGAAGTGAAAAGCACGGGTTTTGGTTGGAACTTCTTGACGAGCAGGAAATGCGAGTCTAGAAGGTTCCACGAAACCCTGTCTCCTTCGTTACAGCCGAGCAGATAGCTCGGCGATAGCGAAGCGGCAAGTTTCAATGCGTCCCGACCGAATAGGGAGGGTTTCACGAAGTGAAAAGCACGGGTTTTGGTTGGAACTTCTTGACGAGCAGGAAATGGATGGGATTTTGGGCGGCAAAAAGCGAGGCATTAGTGCCTCGCTTTTCTAAAATTCCCAAATTCATACTGCAGAACTAGAAGCTAATATCAAGAGTAGGATTAAGGACTCTAATTGATGGATCCAAATTCATATAAGTGCCGCCCGGTCCAGGACCTCCGCCCGGGGGAGGCATATTTCCGCCGCACAGACTCTTAACAAACGTC
>JAMDEM010000166.1 GCA_023486985.1 Bacillota bacterium | reverse complement strand
CATGGCTCACTTCCTGACTTTGTTTTTTATTTGCGTTATTTCTGTTCTCCAATTTCTTCCTCGTTTAAAGTTTCCCAGGGAGGGAGAGTTTTTCTTTTTATATAAACTATTATGGCTGCAAGCACGCAGAAAACCACCGTAATAAGAATAATGATTTTCCTGTTGTTGCTCTGGTCAAAAGCATTTTTACAGGCTGATTCAACTTTCTCAAAATATTTTCTTGCTTCTTCAAGTTTTTCATTAACCTTTTCCCAGCTTAAGGAATGCTGGATGACTCTTGCTTCAATAAGGCTGGTAAGGGCATTCCCCATCTGGGCTTTTTGCTCCGAAAGATCCATATGGGTTTTCTCGGCAGCCGATATTAATGCTAAATCCTTATCATACGAACTTTGAACGGCTAAGATTTCACTTTGAAATTTCTTTGCCGTTGAGTACTCAGGAGTATTATCGGTATGACACTTCAGGCAAACGCCTTTTTCGCCGGATATAAACATGCGGTCGGAAGGAGAAAGAATCTTGTGATTATTATGGCATGTGATGCATTTAGGCTCTCCCGTAGAAAGATAAGCTTCCCTGTGTTTCCCCTGGTTAAAGTTTTCTTCAACTTTTGCATGACAGGTGCCGCAGACATCAACAACCTCTTTCACCCCGGGAGGAGTGGCGCCATGAGTTCCATGGCAGTCGGCACAGGAAGGAACGCCCATATCCAGTTCCTTGAGAAGTTTTATTCCATGAACGCTTTCCTTATAATCCGCTAACTGATTGGTGTTTATTTTATATTGAGCCATGTATTGTTTATCTGAATGACATCTGCCGCAGGTATCGGGTATATTGGTCTTGTAAACCGGAGAATTCGGGTCCTTGACGTTTAAAATATTATGGGAGCCGTGGCAGCTAACGCAGTTTGCAACTTTCGTGTCCCCCATGGTCAAAAGCCTTTTCCCGTGAACACTGTTTTTATACTGGTCATACTGGCTGGTAGGTATATTAAATGGGCGCATCCTTACAGGGTCGGCATGGCATTTTGCACAAAAAGCCGGAATTTCCCGGGGCTCTGGAGCGCCTTTAAAACCGGCTGATTTTGACATGGCAGTTCCCATATCGTCGCTGGAAGGATTTCCGCCGTGGCAGTCAGCGCAGGCGGCATGCTGAAAATGGGTGCTTCCTTTCCATGCATCAACAACTTTTTTCCCTTTGTCGCCTTCCATGCCTCCATGACAGTCAGCGCAGGAATTTTTTTCCTGAGCTTGAGCAGGGAATGAAAAAAGCAAAAAACCTATTAACAGGAAAAATAAAAAAGCAAGTTTTTTCACAACAAATTTTCTTTCAATTTTAATCATGAAAAATGCCCCCATATGGCAAATACAATCATTATAAGAAGTATGATTGCGCTTACAGCGGTGAAAACCGGTCTTCTCAGGGGATTTCTTTCTTTTATCCGGTCAATAAAGGGAATAAGAACCAGGATAAGAACACCTATAACCTGAAGCAATATTCCAACGGTTCTCGGCACAATTTTTAAAAATTGATAAACTGAAAGAAAATACCATTCGGGTTTTATGTGCGCCGGGGTGTTCAAAGGATCTGCCTTGCTTCCAAGTTCCGGCGGGAAAAAAGCAACAAGAGCAAGGACAAAGCCTATCATCAGGAATGCCCAGGAAACTTCTTTTAATAAATGATACGGATAGAAGGGATTGCCCTGCTCTTCCTTCTTTTCGGGAAATTCTTGTTTTATTCGTTCCGCCATATTTGCTCCAAAATTCCCCCTCACCTTTTCCCTCTCCCTATTGGGCAAGGGTATTCTTTTGCTCCTCTCCCCTATTGGGCGAGAGTATTTTTTTCCCCTCTCCCCTCTGGGGAGAGGATTGAGGTGAGGGGTTTTGCTTCCTCTCTACATTGGTCCTGAAATTCCCTGCCTTCTTAAAATAACAAAATGGAAACCCAGCAAAAAGAAAATGGCTATCGGCAAAATTATGCAGTGGGCGCTGAAAAATCTGGTAAGAGTTTCGCCGCCGACATCAGCTCCGCCTCTCATAATAAGGAGAAGAAACTTGCCTAATACAGGTACAGCTCCCGCCATCTCGGTTCCCACGGTTGTTGCCCAGTATGCAAGCTGATCCCAGGGAAGAAGATAGCCGGTAAAGCCGAAAACCAGCGTAATCATGAACAAGCCCGTACCGACAAGCCAGTTTAATTCTCTTGGAGGCTTATAGGCGCCCATGAAAAAAACCCTCAGCATATGAAGCATTACAAAAATAATCATAAGAGTGGCAGACCACCGGTGAACTCCTCTAACCAGCCAGCCGAAAGCAACATCATTGGTAATATGGCGCACGCTTTCATAAGCCGCCTCCGGCGCAGGCCTGTAATAAAGAGTGAGAAGAATTCCCGTGACAAGCTGAATCAAAAAGAAAAGGAAGGTTGTGCCGCCAAAACAGAAAAGCCAGTTAATATGTTTTGGAACAGGCTTTTTAAGCGCTTTTGGAATTGCTTCACGCAGGTCAAGTCTCCGGTCAAGCTCGCCGTAAAGAAGACCCGTGAAAGTAAAAAACCAGTCAGCAATTTCTGTAAGGTTTAAGCTCTGATGAGCCCATCTGGTAAATCTGCTCCACAATCCTTTATCTTCAGGTATCACGATTCGCCTCCGACATAAATTTTGTCTTCCTTCACCTGAACCGCTATCCTTCCAAGCGGCCTGGGCGGCGGACCGGAAACAACATTGCCATTGGTATCAAAAGTCCCATTGTGGCACGGGCAGATAAACACGCCTTTTGATTCACTCCACTTTACAATACATCCAAGATGAGTGCATTTGGCGTTAAAGGCTTTGAACTCCCCCTTAACATTAATTACGAGAACAGCAGTGTTTCCATAAAGCAGCTCTTTGGATTTCCCTGCCGGAATTTCCGATACGGAGCCGGCAAGCATCGGCTTATTTGCTATATCCATGGATCTTGCCGGGGGAAGAATATATTCAAAAGCTACAAATGCAGCGGCGCCGGCGCTCATTAAAAACATGAAAGCAGTCCCCGCCGTAGCAGCCCTGGCTAAAAATTCTCTTCTTGATTCTTTCTCGTTATCAGGCATTGGGTCAGTCCTCTGTGAAAAAATTCACTTTCGTATCATCAAAAAAGACGGAAATCTGCACCGTTATCGTATTTTTATTCGATTCAATTATACAAACTCCTTCTTTAATTTTAAAGAATCAAACTTTTGTTTTAATTACCCATTTTGCAATAACTCTAAACAAGAAAATTTTTCACCGCCAGCGTTTTTTCTCACCTTATTGGAGGGAGAAAATTTCCACCTTGAATTTTTTAATCACAAAAACAAATTTTATAAAGGAAAGATGCCTCCTTTTTTCGAATTAAACAACAAAAAAGGAGGTGAAAAATGAAAAACTTAAGACTGGTTATCTTTTTTGCATTACTTGCTTTTGTAATTGTCTGCTTTTCTTCTGCCATTTTTGCTGCAGCAAAAAATATCGGCGGCGGAAATATAACTTACACCAGCAAAGCTATGGGCAGTGTAACTTTTAAACACTCCAAACATCCCGATGCAGTTAAAAACAACTGCAGCGCCTGCCATCCCAAAATCTTCAAACAGAAAAAATTCAGCTCCGGCGTAAAAATGGCTGCTATAAACAAGGGCAAGTACTGCGGAGTATGCCACAATGGAAAGAAAGCTTTCTCCGTAAAAACCTGTGCTAAATGCCATAAAAAATAATTTTAATTTCATCTCTTTGTTAAGAAAAAGCCGCCCAATCGCTTAAAATGTAAGACTGGGCGGCTTAATTTTATCCGGGTAATAAATTAAAAAGATATAACTTTACTTGAAAGGAAGCCGCTTGAATAACTTTTACAAACTTATTGACAAGACCTCGATTGGAAATATAATAAAAAACAGGAATAGTAAAAAATTTAAACCCGGAGGGTAGAATATGAAGAGAATTTTTGCCGTTATTATTTTGATAGGTGTCCTTTAATTTCAATCCCTGGCTGCAGACTTCCAGATAGTGCCTGGCGAGAGAATTGGCTGGTTTACCCTGGAAGCAAGCTTTACTGAAATGAAAAAAGCAATCGGCAAGCCGGAAAACGTTAAAAATGAGAGCGACGGAACCATAACGGTTTCCTGCAAAAGTAAATATGAAGTGGTCATGGTAATCAGCAAAGACACGGTAATAGATATTGAAACTGATGATACAAGGTATTCCCTCCCAGAAAAAATAAAAGTCAGGAGCAGTAAGGACGAAGTCATAAAAGCGTTCGGCACTGATTATAAGCTTACAAACTACGAAGGCAATGGCCAGGATGTTAGTTATCTGGCTGATGGGATAGGTTTTGGCATAAAAGATAATAAAATATGGGAATTTGGCGTATTTCCCGGCTATTAACGCCTCATATTATTTTATCTTGCATACAACTGAATCACCCACATAGCCATAACAAGTGTGCTGTGCATTATAAATGGCACAAAAATGCCTTTTGTCTGAAGGGTGGATTTACCCCAGAACCATCCAAGGAATAAAAAAAGAATTGTCTGCATAATCAACTTTGCTCCGGCAAGCTCAAGGTTAAAGTGCATAAAACTGAAAAGAACTGCCTGCAGGAGATTTCCCCGAACAGGTCCTAAAACTTCAGAAAATCTGGAAAGTAGAACCCCGCGAAAAAGAACTTCCTCAATTATAGAGTTGTTCATAGCTCCAAGAAACAGCGGTATCAGGGAATAATAAGCCGCCCGCCCCAGAGTTATCCCTGCGCTTTTCTTGTATATCATAAAAAGTGCGGAGAAGACTATTGCAATAATCCAGAAGTTTAGAAAATAAAACCATGAGCGCTTGTTTTGTGTTAAATCAGAAGGAGCTTTAACATCGCCGAAGTGGATAAAGCTTTCCATCCGTGCTTTTTTATCAGGAAAAAGAATGAAAATAAGGAGAATAAGAAGGGGCCACTGGTAAGAGCGGTTAAGAAAATACGTATTAAGATTATCTATTATTGGAAGAAGTCCGGGATTGCCGGTTTTTAAATTGAAAGTGAAAACATTATACAGAATCTCTATAAGGAGATAGCAGGAAGCCCACGCGCAAAAAGTAAATGAAAAACGGTACGCTTTAAAATACCACTCTTTCTTTTTGCGCTTAAAAAAATAAAAACTTAAAACAGTGGAAATTAAAGTCGTTAGTATAATACCAGAATATATATACCATGGAAGAAAATATACTTTTATTTCAAGCACCTTCCTTCAGCCGTGAATCAATCCTTTTAAATACATCAGTTGAAATAACGGCATATATTAAAATCAAAGGCAGGATGAGAAGCTTTATGCAAAGCTTTAAAAGAGAATATAATAATATCCAATCCAGCTGTCCGCTTTTGATCCACGGAAGCCATGCGCTTACAGCTGCAGCAAAAAGCACTGTAAGGGCAATGATGTGAAGGAACGAAGTCTTCTTTTTTCGATATCCAGATTTGAGAAGCGCCCTCCCCGTCCGGCAAAGAACACCCAGAATGTAGCCCGGAAAAGCTGCTTCAAGCCCAAGGATTATTAAGGATACAACAATCCCTTCAATTCTAAAAGGAGAGAAAAACCTTTCCTCAACACCTAAGAAATGATAACCGCCGAGAGTCATCTGCTGCCAGATAAACAAAGGCAGATCCTTTAGATACGAGGGCCAGACAATAAAATGCCGCATGGCAGAGAATATAATAACTGCTTGAAAGGAGAAATAAACAACAAGAAAATAAAGTAAAGTTCTTTTTGTTTTCCTTCCAAAAATTTCATCAAGGGATTCTTTCTTTGCATCCGGAGGAGCTGACTGAACAAGAAAGTTAAAAATGACGGTTGCCATGCATAGAAAAAGGAAAACTCCCCCGGGCAAAGCGTCAATCACAGCAACCTTTTTTCCTGTCAGAGATGACAAAAGGAAGAAAAAAAATATGGCGGAAGGCAGGATTCTAAGAAATATTTTTCTTTGTAAAAATATTTTCTTGAAGAAAAATAAAAAAGAAAGAAAAAACCCAAAAGCGCCGGCGTATATGAAGAAAACAAATTGAATTTTCCATATTCCAGCCGGAGCTTTTATATTCGCAATATTTAACTCGTCCGATGCAATACCTAAAGCTCTGGAAATCCACTCCTGTATTACGCCTATAATTTTTGGGTCAAAGATTTCCGAGGCATGGTCAGCTGCGGGGGAAATGAACAACATGCGGGCATTTTCTTTGGAGAAATCGCCCCACACCCTTCCGGGTTCAGAAAACCCATCGCTATTTGTTTTAAGAGCATCTATCATTTCAAAAGGCGTATGAAGCTCGTCATAAAGTCCGATTATCATCAGCAGATTTGACGGAGAAACTGAAGAAGCAAATACACTCATCCCCAGAGATATAACAGCTTTTGCTTTTTCCGTCGAGGCAACATTTGCCGCTGTTCTCCCTCCCATAGAATGGCCGATAAGGGCTATACGCCCGGGGTCAACTCCCTTAAAAGAGCGTAAGTACTTTATTGCAGAACGTATTACTGCGTCATTCTTCTCATCTGATGTGAAAGGAGTATCATACGTTAATACGACTACACCTTTCTCCGCCAGGGCTTCTGCCATAGGTTCCATAAGGTCTCTTGTGCTGGCAACTCCATGAGCTATAACAACTCCGCCAACTTGCCGAACAGATGCCGTATGGGGAAGGAAAATACTTCCTTTTACGATTCCGCCGTCCGGACAGGAAAAGACAACTTCAGATTTTACCGGCGAGGTGGATGAGTTAAATAAAAAAAACCCGGCTAATCCTGCCGTGAGGATGATAAGGCTTAGGAAAAAAAGGGTTACAGTAAACTTCTCCTGTTTATACATGTTCAATTTTTCGGTAAATTTTCCAGCCTTCCTTTAAAAACATGAGATGACCTCACCCCAAGATGAATAAATCTCTTCTTAAATAATTTGTTATAATTTTCTTATACTCCAATACTTTTATACAAAGGAGATATTTTATGAATTTGTTCGGAAGATGGAAAGCCTCTTTGCCGTTATTCCTTTTATTCATGGCATTTACTTTTTCCGCCGCCGGCAGTGACAACAACTTTTCAAAAATTCCCGGTCCTTTTGGACTTTACCGGGGAGTAAATCTTGGAAATGCCCTGGATGCGCCAAAGGAAGGGCAATGGGGCATAGTTCTCAAGGAAGAGTATTTCCAGTTGATTAAAAACGCAGGTTTTGATTTTGTCCGCATCCCAATCAGGTGGTCAGCACATGCGGAGATGGAACAGCCCTATACAATCAATCCAGAATTTTTCAAGCGCACTGACTGGGCGGTTAATCAGGCTCTATCCCGGCATCTTAGCGTAATAATCAATATTCACCATTACATCGAACTATCACAGAATCCTCAAGCTAACAAAGCACGCTTTCTTGCAATATGGCGCCAGATTGCCAACCATTACAGGTCCTATCCTGAAAATCTTTATTTTGAGGTACTCAACGAACCAACCTGGAATCTTGACAGTAAGTTATGGAATGATTACCTCCGGGAGGCAATTCAAATAATCAGAAAAACAAATCCCGGGCGAATCATTATTGCAGGTCCAGCCCGCTGGAACAGTATTCCTGCCCTTGAAAATCTTCTTTTGCCGGAAGACGACAGGAATATAATTGTAACATTCCATTATTATCAGCCCTTCCATTTTACCCATCAGGGTGCAGGATGGGTAAAAGGCAGTGAGCCGTGGCTTGGAACTAAATGGCTGGGAACAGGTTCTGAAAAAGGAGCTGTAAGAAAGGATATTGACACCGCCGTAAAATGGGCTGAAACACACAACAGGGCTTTATTGCTGGGCGAATTCGGCGCATACAGTAAAGCAGATATGAATTCCAGGGCTCGCTGGACTTCATTTGTGGCAAGAGAGGCTGAAAAACGAAACATTGCCTGGGCTTACTGGGAGTTTTGCGCAGGATTCGGGATATACGACCCTGATGCAAATAAATGGCGGACAGAACTTCTCAAAGCGCTTATCCCTCAAAAATAAGCAAAGGTGCGTCCCGACCGATTAGGGAGGGCTTGCGAAGCAAGAGCACGGGTTTTTGATGGAACTTCTTGGCGAAGCGGATGCGCAGCCTAGAAGGTTCCGCAAAACCCTGATTTCAAGGATGAAGCCGGGCGAGCAGCTCGGCGAGAGAGACATAGCAGCGAAGCGAAAAATTAAATTTGTTTTGCGGCATGACACTCCGCAGCAAAGCTGCAGAGTTTTCGATCGCAAAATAAACAAGTTTGTTTTCTCACGTTATTTCATGAGCGTGCAGCCTGTGATTCTTAATAGTTAGAAAATGAACGGCAGGACTGTTATATTACAATCCTGCCGCCATTGCAATGCACTGCTTCATCCGTTATTTGCTTTTTGAGCGGACATAATCGCAGATCTGCAAAACTTCTTTCTTGAACTGCTCGTAATCAATCTGAAGCCCGTTAATGTAAGTGCTCCACCCGGCGCTGGACTTGGCAAAATGAAGAGCATCCTCGATTTCCGCATCGGTAGCGCCATTCAGTTTCGCCATCTCGGTATGAAAGAAAGCGCAGTATTTGCACTTTTCAATTCCGGATACGGCTATGCCGATAAGCTCCCGGTACTTATTTGGAACTGCTCCCTCAGCCATCTGCACCTGCTTCATGAGATTCCATTCCAGCTCCAGGGTTGAATCAGTAACATGCTCAAAGAAACTGGGAACCAGCCCAAGATTTTCCCTGATGTCCTTGTAAACTTCTTCCCTTGTTTTGGCAACTTCTTTTTCCTTTACTACAACATTTGACACCATTTAAATCGCCTCCATTTTAACAATCTTTCCGGAAGATACTTAACAACTTTTCCTTCCATCTATATAACTCATACCCGTCTTTGGTCACCTTAAAACTTACATTCAGGCAAGCCAAAATACTGGAGCATAAACACACGCTTTCCTTCAGAATAATTTCGAAACATATAAGCATAACACCACAAGCCTGCCATACATAATATTTTAAAAAGGTTTTTTTTGTGGAATTTAGAATTCTCATAAAGGTTGTAATTTAAAACTTGTTCTTTTAATTGAACATGCTCCCAGAGGTGGTAAAAATGACCAGCGAAGACATGCCCCGCAAAGAGCTTTCAAAGAAATTAGCTGACCTGCATCAGTGCATTGCCCGTCCGCCTGATGCAGGAGACGAAAGTCAAACACATGAAGATACGCACTGTGGGATGGAATCGGTTTTTTATTCATTATTCAAACACTCTATAGATTTCGTTCACATACTGGACACATCCGGAACTATTTTTCAAACAAACCCTGCCTCGGTAGTTAAATCCGGTTACTCTGAAGAGGAGCTTATCGGAAAAAATTTAGACGATTTTCTTTCTCCCTTATCAGCCCTTAAATTCAGGGAAGCATTACCGGTTTTAACAACACAAAAAACAATCCGCAGCGAATCGGAATTTATCTGTAAAGACGGCTCTGTGCTGAATTTCGAATGCAGTATAATATCAATTCCGGATAAAAAAAATGAAACCGCCTATTTCATAGTCTTTCAGAAGGATATAACATACCGCAAACTTACAGAAGCAAAACTGCTGGAAAACGAAAGAAAATATCGCACAATTTTTGAACTTTCTCCGGAAGCCATAGTGCTTCTTAACTCCGAAGGAACCGTTATTGAAGTGAACGGGAGAATGTTTGAATGGCTGGGTTATAAACCGGAAGAAGCTGTCGGAAAAAATCTTATGGAATTGCCATTCCTGCCGGCTGAGTCCAAATCAACTGTAGCAAAAAACTTCGCCATTAGACAGCAGGGCATAGGAATTCCCATATATGAAATTGATTTCGTTTCAAAAAACGGGGGAAAGCGTCTGGGAAGAATATTTGCCAGTGTAATAGTAGATGCAAAAGGCAAGACTCAGTTTGAAATGGTGGTAATCTATGACATAACCGAACAGCGAATGAAGGAAGCTACGATTGCCGAAGAAAAAAACCGCCTGTCAGTTACTCTTGAATGCATCGCCGACGCATTTTTAGCTACCGATATTGAAGGAAATATTTTGATGTTCAACCGGCAAGCGGAAAATATTACCGGATGGAGGATGGAAGAAGTAAGAGGCAAATATATGTGTGACGTTTTACTCTTCCAGGACCAGGAAGGGAAAAAAATCTGTGAAAACCTCTGCCCTATTTTTAAATCTCCCTTCTATTCCAGTGAAAACAATCCTGTTTTTGTGAAATCATATATACTTGCAAAAGACGGACGCCGCATTCCTATAGAATTAAGTGCAGCGCCGATAAGAGATGAAAGGGGCAAAGCAAGCGGCCTGGTTCAACTCTTTCGGGACAGAACAAAGCAGGTGGAGCTTGAACACATGAAAGAGGAATTTGTGGCAGCTATAACCCATGATCTCAAGAGCCCTCTGGCTTCCATGATGGGCTTTGCCCAGTTAATGGAAGACCCCAGATACGGAGAAATTTCGGAGAAAAAACTGGAGTTCCTGAATCATATCCGCCGCTCCGGCGACTTCCTGCTTGATCTGATAAAAAATATCGTTGGCGTTCACAGAGTAGAAACAGGTCTGTTAAATTATATTTTTGAAGACTTTTCTTTTGAAGAATTTTTGAAAGATATTAAAGAAACGTTCGAACCCCTTGCAAATGGAGCCGGAATCAAGCTTGACTTTTCCTGCCCTGAGGGCGTGTGGATTAAGGCTGACCGTAGCCGGATAAAACAGGTTTTTCATAATCTTATCGACAACGCTTTGCGCTATACGCCTAAAGGCGGAACAATAAGCATAAAAACGGCACCATCGGCAGACCAAGTTGAAATCGAAGTTGCCGATACCGGGAAAGGCATTCCAAAATCCGAGCAGGACAAACTATTTCAGAAATTTGTCCAGGTTAAGGGGGAACGCCGCGGGACCGGTCTTGGATTGTATATCGTTAAAAATCTGCTTCAGGGGCATGGTTCCGGGATAACCCTCTGGAGCGAGCCGGGAGTGGGAACCCGCTTTTCGTTCAGCCTCCCAGCGGGCGCAATCCCGCCCAAAATTACATTCCGGCCGGGTATCATATTAATTGTTGGAGGCGACGCGGAAAGTGCCGATCTGGCTATTACAGTATTAAAAGACGACGGGCACACGGTGGAGTGGGCGAGAGGCGGCCTTGAAGCACTTCAGAAAATTCCCAGCTTCAAGCCTGATTTAACCATTGTCCACCACCTTCTGCCCGATTTAACCGTTGAAGAATTCTTATATGCTTTAAAGTCAAATCCTTATGCAGAAAAAATCATTACCGGAATACTTTCCCCTGTTTCTTTGCCTGAATTGAAAGGACAGTTTGATTTTTACATTCCCATGCCCCTGGATCTGAACTCCCTGCATGGAGCCGTTCAGAAAGCTCTTGCCCGTTAGCTTTCGCCCGGCAGCTTCTTTACATTTTCCATCAATCTTCCAACTTCAGTTGTTGGAAGATTGCATTTAAAATTCCGGCACACGTAAGCAGTAGTTTCCCCGTTAATAATTACAAGTTCTTTAGTGTATTCCGCCAGACTTACAATTTCCGGCAGCTCTTCTTCACCGGGACGCAGGATTACTATCTTATCAGGTATATACTCGCTCCTCAAAGCTTTAAGCATTGCTTTTGTATCTTCCGAATTTGAATCCCCTGCAATTACAACTTCGCTTGAAGGTCCGAGAGCAAATTCAAATGCCGACAACAACTGTGTATGAGACGCAGGCGCCTGAGAAATGCTTTTCGAAAACGCCTGCCCGATACTGACGGCATTTTTTTCGAATTCAGGATTGCCTGTTATCCTGCCCATACGTATGAGGTTCATCATGGAAACAGAATTGCCGGAAGGGATGGCACCGTCATAAACATCCTTATTCCTTATAAGAAAACTTTCAGCTTCATCCGAAGTAAGATAAAATCCGCCATTTTCTGCATCCCGGAAATGCTTGAGCAAAAAATCATTAAGTTCTATGGCTGATTTAAGGTAATGCACCTCAAACGAAGTTTCATAAATCTCCAGTAATCCCCAGGTAAGGAAAGCATAATCATCCAGAAAAGCCGGTATGGCAAATTCGCCCTCCCGGTAACGGTGAAGAAGCCCTCCTTTTGAATCCCGCATTTTAGAAAGAATAAAATCCGCCGCTGCTTTTGCAGCTTTCAAATACTCTTCCCTTTCAAAAACCTGCGCGCCTCTGGCAAGAGCGGCAATCATCAAGCCGTTCCAGTCAGTTAAAATTTTATCGTCTTTGTCCGGATGAATCCTCTTTTCCCTTGCGGCAAAAAGTTTATCCCTTGCACTCTCAATGCGATTTTGAATCTCCGCCTCAGTCATTTTAAAGTTGTCGGCAAGCTCGGAAAGATTCTTTTTCAGATGCAGAATATTTCTTTTCTTCTTTTCACCCGTTGCCTCATCAACAAAATTGCCTTCTGCCTCAACATTAAAAACTTTCTTTATCAAAGAAGCGTCTTCCTCAGAAAGAAGTGATTTAATTTCCTCCTCGCTCCAGAGATAAAACTTTCCTTCTTCTCCCTCGCTGTCGGCATCTTCTCCGGAATAAAATCCCCCTTCAGTAGACTTCATATCTCTCAATACATAATAAAATACCTCCTGGACGGTTTTTGCATATTCTTCCTTTTTAACCGCCTGATAAGCTTCAATATAAGCTATTGCAAGAAGTGCCTGGTCGTAAAGCATCTTTTCAAAATGGGGCACAAGCCATTCCGTATCCACCGAATAACGGTGAAACCCAAAGCCGATATGGTCATAAACTCCGCCCCTGCGCATTTCGGAAAGTGTTTTTTCAACCATCTGTAAGGCTTTTTTCTCTCCCGTGCGCTTCCAGTAGCGCAGAAGAAAGGTAAGATTGTGAGGTAACGGGAATTTTACAGCCCGTCCAAAACCGCCATGCTTTTCATCAAACATTCTTAAAAGCTGTCCATAAGCATTATGGAGGATATTCTCCGAAAGCTCCGCCCCTGTCTTCTCCGAAAGCTCTTCCTTTAAAGAGGAAATAAATTCGTCAGCAAATTTTTCTGCTTCACCCCTTCGCAGTTTCCATAATTCTTTAATACCCGGTATCAAATCCATCATGCCCAGTCTTCCGAATCTGTTTTCTCTTGGAATATAAGTTGAGGCAAAAAAAGGCTTTTTATCCGGCGTTATTATCACATTAAGGGGCCAGCCTCCTCCTCCTGTCATTACCTGGCATACTTTCATATAAACACTGTCAAGGTCTGGCCTTTCTTCACGGTCAACCTTTATGCTTACAAAAGCATCATTCATTAATCCCGCCACTTCTTCATTCTCAAAAGATTCCTTTTCCATAACATGACACCAGTGGCAGGTGGAATACCCTATGGAAAGAAAAATCAGTTTGTTTTCTGTTTTTGCTTTTTCAAATGCCTCCTCTCCCCATGGATGCCAGTCCACCGGATTGTAGGCGTGCTGAAGCAAATATGGGCTTTTTTCATGTATCAGCCGGTTAGGCTTTTTTTTAACTTCTGATTCAACCGGCTCTGTCTTTTCCGCCATGATGACATCTCCTTAAAATTCATTCTCCTGTATAGATTATTCCGCTATCCTTTATACCCCAAACAAAGGGAATGATATCCGATTGCACGAAGAAATATTTTACAAAAAACAGACAGGTGATAATGATGAATGAAAAAGAAAAAACAATCCGCGTGATTGTAGAAATCCCCAAGGGAAGCAGAAACAAATATGAATATGATAAAGAGACCGGGTTTTTTAAATTTGACCGCATGCTCTTTTCTTCGGTTCATTATCCAAGTGATTACGGCTTCATAGCCGATACATTGTCAGAAGACGGGGATCCGCTTGATGCACTTGTCCTTGTCAGCGAGCCGACCTTCCCGGGATGCCTGATTGAATCCAGGCCTCTCGGGCTCTTTAAAATGGTGGATGAAAAGGGAACGGATGAAAAAATTCTTTGCGTGCCGATTCAAGATCCCCAGTGGAACTGGCTGCACAAACTTTCCGACGTACCCGCCCACCTTCTGGTTGAAATCAATCATTTCTTCCAGATTTATAAAGAGCTTGAGGGGAAGAAAACAAAGACCGAGGGGTGGGAAGATGTTGATGCGGCATGGAAGGTTATTGAAAAATCTTTGAAACGTTGTCAAAATAAAAAGGGCTAGAACTTCTAAAGCAAGTTCCAGCCCTTTAACCTAAATTACCATTTTGTAAACCAGCTTGCCCAGAATGAGTTGTAAGCTCCATTATTAGTGATATTTATGTTGTCAACCCATGTTCCTCTTACAAAATCAAACCTGAGCGTGGAATTACTCTTTAAATTCCACTCAATGCCGATATTGAACATCATGCTCCTGGTATCAAGAGGATTCAGATTTGTAATAGTATTTGCCCCGATTCCCGGGTTGTTTGGATCGGGTCCGTTAAGAACTGCCATGTTATTGAATATAGTATTGGGAAATGATCCCCTGCTGTCTGTTCTTGAAAACTTTCCCCATAGCCTGAAAGCTCTTCCGAAGGGAACCATCCCTGTGGCTCCCCATGTCTGGCTGGAGTGGGTATAAGTTGAAACCTGAGGTCCAAACTGAATATTTGTTCCACCCATATCAACACCACCAGGTCCATCGGCTCCGAAGATTGTTGCTCCCGCCCAGTTAAAGTTGAAGGTGCTGTCTCCTTCTTCTTTTGACCAGAAGCCTCCTATTCCCCACCTGCCCATCGGCGTTGCCCAAAAACCTGCCGTGGTGGAACTGAGGTTGTTGTCAAACTGGTAATCCACTACACCCACATTATGTTCTTTAAGGTTATAATAATTAAGATACATCGAAATAAGCTCATTAGGCGTGTAGTTTAAATCCACTGCCCATTTCTGGTAATTGGCAGGGTCTCCTCTTGTAAAATCATCTCTATCGGCAGTTTGATTCCTGTAATCAAGATTAAAATCAACAGTGTCCACAGGTCTTGCCGAAAGAGTAAAATAGAAAAGCTTCTTTGTATTGTTCAGGTTAGGAATATTGAGCTCTACCGCAAATCCGCTGCCAAGGTCGCCGCCGAAATCGTTCACTATATGGGTAATCCTCTCTAAATTGCTTCTTTTGTCTTTCTCAATTTTGTATCCGGCACCTATTTTTACTCTTTTCCATCCTGTATACCTGGCATCAACCTGATAAAGGGTATGTGAATAATCATGGCGGGGAACAGAAGTTGCGGCAGGATCCATATCGCCGGGGAATGGAACAGTCCAACCTCCGTTGATAGCTGTCCTGGTATCAAAATTCCTGTAGGTTCCTGAAAAAAGCCAGTTATTATTCGGGCGAAAAGAAATTCCGCCACGGAAATAATTTATTTTTGCATCATATTCGGAAAAACTGTTTTTCCTGTCCTTACTCAGGAAATCAGCATAAACTACCGTCTTTTTTCCCAGCGGAGCATTTGCCGTAAGCCTCAAGCCGTTCCCGCTGAATCCCGGAAAATCAAGGACTGTAGGAATGGACGGCGGTGTGGCAGGAGTATCGCTTACCATAAGGGGAAGTCCGGGAATAGTGTTGGTGAAGTTAGAGCTTAAATAGCTTCCTCTCAGAGCAACTTTTCCAATGTGTGTATCAAAACCAAGATCAAGGTCATTGGTTCTCATCCCTAAACCGTAAGGAATCCAGTTTTGCGGGAGTTCTCCTATTGGATTATTATTGACAGTAACATCCCTCAGCCTTAACTGCTGATGACCAGACCGTTCATCACTCCACAAAGAAGCATAAAATTGAGTTTTAAAAGGATTTCCGGCTGTCACCTTTATGTTACTGTTCCGGTAATACATAAAATATTTCTCATCCGGCGCGGCAAGGTTAAGAAGCATGCCGTTAGCAGTCCCGCTGAAAGGGGCTGCAAAGGCGCCCCCCGGAGAAGGCGAAATAATAATGTTGGAACCGTTAAGAACTTCTGACTGGCTAAAAACACCCAGCCTTCGGTAAATCCCGGCGGTGTCAGCCTCAACATTAAGGGTTGGATAACTCCATGAGATTAAAGCCGAGTCCGAACCCTGGCTTAAAGGCTCCACCAGGTTAAACCTGAAAATTCCGTCTCCCTTCTTCCAGAAAATATTTAAAGCTCCAATATCCAGGGGAGAATAAATTTTTCTGTCAAACTCTCTTACCCAATCCTGATTGAGGTTTTCCGATATCCCCCGGGACACAGGAATAAAAATTACTTCAGTTTCCTGTGGCGTCTGTGTCTGCTCAATCGTTTTACCCTCAATTACTTCAGGTATTGACGTTTTCTCTGTTTCAACTTTGCTGACAACTGTCTGCTCAACCGTTGCATTCTGAGCAGATTCAGGCTTTGTTTTGATTTCTCCCGCGAAGGAGAAACTGCAGAGAAACACCGCCAGAATTACAGTTACCGTTAAAAATGCAATAATTTTATTCATCTGCTTCCTCCTTCATTAATAAGTAAACTGGTTGTTGTGATCCGAGCCGTGAACCATATGACACCCGCCGCATCTCATGTATGCAAGACTGCCGGCAATTCTCTCATTCATATTCGGAACCCCGGGCCCTTTCACACTGCGAGCCCAGTCCACATGAACCACCCTGTGGCACCTGGCACATAGAACCGGCTGCTCAAGGGTTAAAAGTGATGGATTTGTCGAGCCATGAGGCTTGTGACATATAAGGCAGTCTTCCGCTACAGGAGGATGCTCATAAGCAAAAGGACCGGCTTTGTCCCTGTGGCATTTTACGCACGTTTCCCTCGTTGTAATTTCCTTGAGATTATTCTCATTTATGCCGTGAGGATCATGGCAGCTTGCGCAGTTCATTCTGCCCTCAAGCACGGGGTGGTGGGAAAACATGCTAAGCTGCGCTCTTTTTTCCCTGTGGCAGGAAAAACACAGTTCCGTTACCTCATCATCACCCCTGGGAAAATTAGAACCCCACTTCTTGTCCTCCCATTTATCAGGGTGCGGTTTGCTTCTTGCCCTTATAAGTTTCGGGCTTTCAGCTCTATGCGGGTCATGACAGCTTATGCAGGCAATGCCGTTGGCGGAGTGACTTGAAGCCATCCATGCCGACAGGTTTGCTTTCTGATGGCATTTAAGACATATTTCGTTGGCTGCCAGGGCTTCGCTTGCTGATAACTCTTCAGGCTTCTGGAACCTTATTATCTTTGAGACATCACCGCCGCCGTTAACATGATCCCCGCCGGGCCCGTGGCATGCCTCACAGCCTTTCTGGCTGTCAGATAATCCTCCCAGTTCGATAAGTTTTCTGTGCGGAGTTTTCTCAAAGCCGGCCGCTACATCATCATGGCAGCCTTTACAGGTTTCTTCGCCCACGTAGGAATTAGTTTCCTGGTTTCCTTTTCCCACGCCGTGCCATAGCAAGAAAAGCACCGCCGCAAAAAAGCAAATAAGGATTCCGATAGGCTTACTTTTCATAACCGTTTTTCCACCTTCTTTTCTTGCCGGTAAACACCGGCATTATTTAGATTTAGACTGTGATTTTATTCACAATCGAAAAGGACTTTTAGTTATTATATAAGCAGATGGGAACGGTGTCATGATGATAAAGTATTAATTTTGCCATACTTTAGTATGTCCATTTACAATACTTTTATACTAAATCGTTTTTTATTGCCATTGCTGTAAGTTCTGCCCTGTTGCGGACTCCGGTTTTTTCCATGATGTTTTGAAGATGACTTTTAATGGTGTTTTCGCTCAGAGTCAATTTATCTGCAATCTGCCTGTTTGTCATTCCTTCTATAACAAGAGATATTATTCTTTTTTCCTGAGCTGATAAATTATAGGGGTCCGAAAAAGTCCTGTTGTACTCCCTGAGCCGGTTTATCACTATTCCGGCAACTTTACTGTCCAGAACCTGCTCCCCCCTGAAAACTGCTTTTATTTGTTCTTTCAGATTATCCGAACCCACATCTTTTATAACATAACCGGAAGCGCCCTTTACCAGGCATCTGTTTATCATTGTCTCATCAATGTAAGCAGTAAGGATAAGAATCTTGCAGACAGGATCAATCTTCTTAATTTCACCGCAGATTTCGTCGCCCCGGCTTTTTCCCATTTTTAAATCAAGAATTACCACATCAGGTTTTCTCTCTCTTACAAGTTTTAATATCTCCTCAGAGTTGCCTGTTTGCCCTGCAACCTCAAACTGCTTATCAAGATTAAATATGGAGACAAGACCGTTTCTTACAATCTCATGGTCGTCACAAATAAGAATCCTTATAGTTTTCATTATTTATCACCTGCTGATAGGAATATTAGCCGCAACCTCAGTGCCCTTCCCCGGAGAGCTTTTAACATAAATTTTTCCGCCCACCTGAGTAATTCTTTTCTTCATTATGTGGACTCCCATTCCTGTTTTTGCTTTTCTATTGTCAAACAGGGAAGAATCGAAACCTCTTCCGTCGTCAAACACGGCAAGTTTGATTTCATCTTGCCCAAAAATAATTGAAACTTTTATATTTTTTGCTTCCGAATGTTTTAAAGAATTATAAATTGCTTCATGGGCTATTTTAAACAGGACATTTTCCATTTCGAGGGGAATTGCCACCTGCTCACCCTGTATATCAAACTCAATATTTGCCCTCTTGCTTGTTGACATTTGGTCCGTCAGAAGTTTCAATGCCTGCACAAAATTTCCTTCCTCTTTCCTCGGATAAATACTGTATATGGCATCCCGCACTTCAGAAATTCCCCTGCCTGAAAGCTCCAGTATCTTTTTAAAATGCCCGGCGGATTCGGAGTTGCTGCCTTTTATAACCCCTGCCTCGCTTTCCAGCCCTATTGAGAAGAAAATCTGCTGTACACCGTCATGTAAACCTTCGGCAATACGCTCTCTTTCCTCCATTAAAAAGTAGCGCTTCTTAATTTCTTCCATGCGCTGTCTGTAATCACGGTCAAAAATCTCCATCATGCCGCCGATACAGTAAAAAAGAGCCACAGCAAGCACCGCCCTGGCTATATGTATCGGAAATCCGGCAAGGTTGTAAAAATTGGTATAATTAAGACTTTCGGAAAAACCTATATTTCCCTCAGGCACTATTACTCCGGCAAAGAAATAATACAGGAAAAAAAGTATTGAAACTCCCATCTGCATCCGGTAAACATCATACCGGCGCTGAAGTTTGTATTCCTGGCTTTTTAAATAAAAAGCAAAGCCGGCAAAAAGAGAGCCGGGAAAACAAAAAAAGTAACGGGAAAGAATGTCGCCAACTATCAACCGCTTCTCCTCGAAGAAATATACTGTGTTAAAAAAACATGCTAAAATCAAAAAAACAACTGGAAGATATTTCAAAATTCTTAAATTCGGATTATTGCTGGTTGACAAAAAGAAAAACAATCCGAAAAGGAGAAGTAAAAAATAAGAAACGGATGCCAATATCCCGTTAGCAGCTTCAAGGCTGTTTAGATTGTTAACAGAAATTTTTCCGGCTTCTGACAGAATTAAAAGCTTGCCCCATTCGGAAAGTCCGTGAAGGACAGCAAAAGCAGCCAGAAGCCATAACAATTTTCTCATTGCCGGATTGGAGAATCTTCTGTTTTGATTGGCTACGGCAAGACCAAAGATAAAGAAAGCCTGTCCATAAAGAAAATATAACAGAGGTGTAATATTATAGTATGTCTGCGAGATGTGACTCATGGAGACTCCCCGGCTTAATATTGACCTCAATGTTTACTGCAATATTTACTAAAGAAAATAAAAGTGATATAATAATATTAGTGTTTGTTTTCACAAATTCAATTATGAATTATATTTTCCTTCTTAATAGCAACGGGTTTGAGAAATCAAACCCCTGTAAAAAACAATCTTAAAAGGCATAAAATGATGGTGAAAGGAGGTGGAAATGTGCGGTTTACCAAGATTTTATTCATGCTGGTTCTTATTGCATTCCTCGGACTTTTCCTTCACAATCTTATTCAGGCTGCCGGGCCCCCTGATGTAACTTTTACAGCGAAAACTCAGGGAGATGTAACATTTAAACATTCTGTGCATCTTGAAAAGAAACTCGTTTGCAAGGACTGCCATCTGGGAATCTTCAAGATGAAAAAAGGCGGAAGCGGCGTCACAATGGATGCCATAAATAAGGGAGAATTCTGCGGCAAGTGTCATAACGGCCAAAAGGCTTTTGCAACAACGGATTGTGCCAAGTGCCATAAGAAGTAATTATCAGCCCCCTCACCTCAATCCTCTCCCCAATGGGGAGAGGAAAAACAAAATACCCTCGCCCCTTTGGGGAGAGGGCAAGGGTGAGGGGATTATTTTATCTCCATCAATAAAAATGTCATATCATCTGTAATACTTCCGGCTTTCTCCAGATATTTTTCTATTTCGCGCTCAAGAAGTCCAGAAACTTCCTTTACCGGAAGATGGGTGTTCCTAAGAATAATCTGGTACAGCTTTGAAAGTTTTAGTTCTCTTCCCTCCTTGTCTTTTATATTAAGGAACCCGTCCGTATAAAAGAGAATTCTGTCGCCTTCATTTAACTTTACCTGGCTCTGGCAGTAATTGCCTGTTTCAAATGCTCCAAGAAAATAGCCGGAAGTTCTAAGATATGTCCTTTTGAAAAAATTTTTCCTCATCAGAATCGGCGGCTGATGACCTGAATTGCAATAGGTAAGAACATGGATATTTCTGTCCCAGACGGCAAGAAAGGCGGTTACAAAGCTTCCTATATCGCTTAAATCTTTTCTTAAAACATTGTTTGTTACGATAAAAACTTCCTGGGGGGATAAATCCTTTGATATTAACTGATTAAGAATGTTAAAAGTATAAGCCATGAGAAGCATGGCGGCAAGTCCCTTGCCTACCGCATCTCCTATAAAAAAAGCAGTCCTTGACTCATCAAGCTCTTTTATATAATAGAAATCTCCTCCGATTTTTCCGGTGGGCCAGTATTGAACTCCAAAATCCAGCCCTTCATGAGGCGTTATGGTCCATGGCTGCTGA
>JAMDEM010000094.1 GCA_023486985.1 Bacillota bacterium | reverse complement strand
GAACCTTTCCCGGGTGTATTTATAAGAGCGCCTTTCATTGAAAAAATCGGCAACGGCGTAAAAGTTCTGGCAAAGTTTGAAGACAAGATTGTGGCGGTAAGGAAAGATAACATACTGGCAACTGCCTTTCATCCGGAACTGACTGATGATGAACGGTTTCACCAGTATTTCATTGACATGATTCGCAGAGAATAATTTCAGGAGATACATTGAATAGATGCAAAAACAGTCAGTGGTTGCAATCCTCACTGATTTTGGAGCTGATGACCCCTATGCGGGTATGCTCAAGGGTGTTATTTCCTCCTTCAACCCTAAAATAACTTTTGTGGATTTGTCTCATTCAATTCCTTCGCATAATATCAGCATTGGAGCCTTTGTTCTGGGAAGATCCTTCAAGTATTTTACTGATGACACAGTTTTTATTGCCGTGGTTGATCCAACTGTAGGGTCTGAAAGAAGGGCAATAATTTTAAAAACCGACCGGCAATCTGCCGTTGCTCCTGACAACGGAATTTTAAGTTATGTTTTAAAATATGCAAAAGTTGAAAAGATAATAAAAATAACAAATCCAAAATATTTTTTAAGCGATGTCTGCCCTACATTCCATGGAAGGGATATATTTGCACCGGTGGCGGCGCACCTCACCATGGGAATTCCTCCCGAAGTAATGGGTGAGGAAATAAAGGACCCGGTAAAACTGGAAATAAAATATCCCCGCAGTGGAAAAGGCAATATTACGGCAGATGTTATATACGTGGATAAGTTCGGCAATCTTATAACAAATTTAACTAAGGAGCTTTTTGGCGCAAATACCATAAAAGAAATTAAAATTACCAACCGTTTTATCACAGGAGTCAAAGAATTTTACTCATCCGGCTATGAAGGGGAACTCATGGCGGTATGGGGAGGATTCGGAACTCTTGAAATTGCCGTGAAAGAAGGAAATGCCGCTAAAATACTCGGCGTTGATGCAGGCGAAGAAATTTTTGTGACGGAGGAAAAAATTGCATAACAGTCAGAACCGCACCCCTTATCTGGACGAACTTATAAGTTATGTTAAGAATAAAACCCTGGCTTTTCACACGCCGGGCCACCAGCAGGGAAAGGGCGCTCCCAAAAAATTTGCCGATTTTATCGGCATGAAAGCGCTGGAAGCAGATATTACCCAGATTCTCGGCATGGATGACATCCACCAGCCCCGCGGCATCATCAAGGAAGCCCAGGAGCTTGCTGCAGAAGCTTACGGCGCTGATTACAGCTATTTTCTTATCAATGGTTCTTCATCAGGTAACCAGGCAATGATTCTTTCGGTCTGCAACCCAGGGGACGAAATAATAATGCCTAGAAACGCCCACAAGTCGGCAACCGGAGCTCTTATCCTGAGCGGTGTCCGCCCTGTGTATATACAGCCGGAATTTGACCCGGAAATGCATGTTGATCATACCATTTCTACTGAAAAACTGGAAAAAACTTTAAAGAAGCATCCAAATGCAAAAGCAGTTTTTGTTGTAAGCCCGACTTATTATGGAGCAACGGCAGATTTAAGAACAATCGCAAAACTTTCCCATAAATACGGAAAGGCTTTCCTTGTTGACGAAGCATGGGGACCACATCTTCACTTCCATCCCGATCTTCCCGTTTCTGCTATGGATGCAGGAGCCAACCTTTCGGTAAATTCAACTCATAAACTTATTTCGGGATTTTCCCAGTCTTCAATGCTTCACCTTAAAGGCAAACGTGTTGACAGAGGAAGGCTTGAAGGAGTTTTAAAAATTTTCCTGAGCACCAGTCCCTGCAGTCTGCTGGTTGCATCCCTTGATGTAGCAAGAATGCAGATGGCGACACACGGCAGGGAGCTTTTAACAAAGACAATAGCTCTTGCTAACCATGCAAGGGAGGAAATAAATAAAATCCCGGGACTCAAGGTTTTTGGAAAAGAAATAATCGGTAAACCCGGAGTCCATGACTTTGACTCTACCCGTCTTCCCATAACAGCCAAAGAACTGGGTTACACCGGCTACGAGGTGGAAAAGATTCTCCGCCGGCACTATAACATCCAGATTGAGATGTCCGACCTCTTTAATGTTGTAGCTCTTATCACGATTGGGCACTCTGAAAAAGAAATAAAGAAGCTTATTGATGTCTTCAAAAAATTTGCCTCCTCCAAATTTAAAAACGGCTCTGAAAAATCACATCTTTTTCTTAAAAGATTAAAAAAGGCGGTTGAGCTTCCTCCCCACCCTCCGCAGAGAATGACTCCAAGAGAGGCTTTTGTGGCTGAATTCAAGACTTTAAACTTTAAAGATTCTGCCGGCAGAATATGCTCGGAGATTGTCACGCCATATCCTCCGGGAATTCCCATTCTCTGCCCGGGTGAAGAAATAACCCGGGAGATAATTGATTATCTTAAAATGGAACTTGAAGCAGGCATAAAAATCCAGGGACCGGTTGACCCTTCCATGAAAACAATAAGAGTGGTAAGATAATACAAGGAAGTGAAATTTTTGAATAAATTTGGAGCACTGAGAATCACGGATGACCTTGAACAGCTTCTTGAAATATTTCCGCCCCATGTATACCAGGCTCTTGAAGAACAGCCGACTCTTGAAAATTTAATTGAAGTTGTCCTTGATCTCGGAAGAAAACCCGAAGCCCGCTTTCCGGGAAAGTTTGTTTATCTTTCCGAAAGAGATACCAACCGGGAAGATATTCAATACGTTGTTTCAAGAATCGGCTCTTTCGGAAAAGACAACCGGGCAGGTATTGAAAGAACCCTTCATAGAATCTCAGCCATCAGAAACAGGCTTGGAAACATTGTGGGCTTAACCTGCCGGGTCGGAAGAGCGGTTTACGGCACGATAAATATAATCAGGGACATCATTGAAGGCGGCAAAAACATTCTCCTTCTCGGCAAGCCCGGTGTGGGAAAAACCACCATGCTTCGCGAGATGGCAAGGGTATTAAGCGACGAGCTTAAAAAACGCGTAATTGTGGTTGATACCTCAAATGAAATAGCCGGAGACGGCGATATTCCGCATCCCGGGATAGGCCAGGCAAGAAGAATGCAGGTTACCTACCCGGAGCTCCAGCATGCGGTAATGATTGAAGCGGTGGAAAACCACATGCCGGAAGTAATTGTTGTTGATGAAATCGGCATTGAAGAGGAAGCATATGCAGCAAGAACTATTGCCGAAAGAGGAGTCATGCTGATTGCCACTGCTCACGGCAATACCCTTGAAAATCTTTTTATGAACCCTACCCTCTCGGATCTAATCGGCGGAATTCATGCGGTAACCTTAAGCGATGAAGAAGCAAGGAAAAGAGGAACCCAGAAAACAGTTCTGGAAAGAAAGGCTCCTCCTACTTTTGATGTAGTGATAGAAATACAGGATACGGATACCCTTGTAATCCACGAGAACGTGGGAGATGTTATAGACCTGATGCTTAGGAGCCATGCTCCACAGCCTGAAATAAGAGTGCGGGACAAGAGCGGTAAAGTTGAAGTGGTCCAGGCTTCAAACAGGGAAGAGCTCTCGGCAATGGTTTCCTCGGGCAAGTCTGTAAATGAAGAGTTTGAATTTGAAGAAAAACATCTGGGAGCGATAGTTAAGATTTTTCCTTATGCTGTAAGCAGAAACAGGCTTGAAAGGGCTATCGCCAATTTAAGGGTGTCAGCCAGGATTGTAAAAAACTGGGATGAGTCAAATGTCATTCTTACCTTAAAAGGGCATGAGAGAAGAGAATCCACCAGATTCAGACAAATGGCAAGCCGGGATATTCCGGTCTACACTATTAAGAGCAATACAATAACACAGATACAGAATTTTTTAAGAGAGTTTTTCCATGTTCCCGCAGTTGATGCTGAAGAGCTTGCATTAAGAGAGGCAGAGGAAGCTGTAACTCAGGTACTTAAAAGTTCGGAGGCGGTCGAACTTTCGCCCCAGAATGCTTACATAAGAAGGCTTCAGCACCAGCTGGTGGACAGGTATAACTTAAAATCCGTCTCCACCGGAGTTGAACCGCACCGCCGCCTTAAGGTATTTAAAAACTGACATGCCACCTGAAATAAAAGGAAAATTTATAACTTTCGAAGGACTTGAGGGAGCAGGCAAAAGCACTCAGGCGGAGCGTCTTTATCATTCACTGTTTAATAAAGGCTATCCCGTTGTCAAAACAAGAGAACCCGGCGGAACAGATCTGGGAGACGCAATAAGAAGTGTTCTTGCGGACAAAATTTTCAGCAGTATGGCGCCCATGACAGAAGCTCTTCTTTTTTCTGCAGCAAGGTATGAGCATATTGATAAGCTTATCCTGCCAGAGCTGCAGGAAGGGAAAATAATAATTTGTGACAGATTTGCCGATGCCACAGTTGCTTACCAGTGTTTTGGCAGGGGACTTGACCTGGAGCTCATAAATCAGGTAAACTTCATAGCAA
>JAMDEM010000151.1 GCA_023486985.1 Bacillota bacterium | reverse complement strand
CTCTGCGGAAAGCAGTCGGTTGCCAGTCCTGTTTTTAAGCGGGCTGCTAATTTTGCCGAAAGCTCTTTCCCGTGGACAGTTGCCGCCATGAAAAGAATTGAAGGATTTTCTTTAAGTATAAGGTTGGAGAGAATGCCCGCATAAGATTCAATATTATATTTTTCAAGGTCTGCATTATCAAAAACATAAATATTGTTTGCCCCGTATGCCTTGATAAGCTCTGTAAGATGATCTATTTTATGTCCAATAAGAATAGCTGATATTTCTGCTTTTGATTCAAGGGAAAGCCTGTGAGCCTGACTTAACATCTCAAGAGTCACCTTTGAAAGATGCCCGTCTTTATGCTCTGCAAGAACCCATATTGCTTTTGACATTTTTACTTCCTCCAGTTATATGACTTTTGCTTCTTCGTGAAGCAGTTTTACAAGTTCAATTGCCGTATCCCTGGGCTCGCCCTGGATCATTCTTCCAGGCGGCCTCTGGGTGGGAGGGGAGAATTTAAGCAGGTGCATTTTTGACATCTGCTTTACAGTTTCTTTCTCAATGCCCAGATCCTGAGCTTTTATTTCTTTAATTTCTTTCTTTTTTGCCTGCATAATTCCCATCAGGGAGGCATATCTGGGTTCATTTAATCCTTTCTGAGCTGAGAAAACAGCAGGAAGAGTTGATTCAATGATTTCACTTGCTCCTTCGGTTTCCCTCTGGACTTTAGCAGATTTTTTGTCGGCAGAGATTTCCAGTTTTGTGATGTTTGAAACAAATGGCATATCCAGAAATTCTGCCAGAGATGAGCCAACCTGAGCCATGTCACCGTCAACCGCCTGCTTTCCGCAGAGGATAATATCATACTCCATGTTTTTTATAGCCAGAGAGAGGATAAGGGCGGTCGCACCACTGTCAGCTCCTGTGAATGCTTCATCTGCCAGATGCACAGCTTTGTCAGCTCCCATAGCCAGGCAGGCGCGTAGTGCCTCTTTCGCCTGTTGAGAACCAAGGGTGATAACGGTAACCTCTCCCTCTTTAAGTCTTTCCTTTACCCTTATTGCTTCTTCAACTGCGAACTCATCATAAGGGTTAAGCACCCATTTTATTCCCTCTGCCACTATGCCGGAGCCGTCGGAATTAATTTTTATCTGGGCTTCAGTGTCAGGAACTTGTTTTATACAGACTATGATCTTCATTTCGAATCCTCCATCAGTTTATACTGAATCAGCATATTATTGTCAAAGTTTATTTTTCCTTTTTCAGAAGGATTTTTCACGCTTTCAAATGTTATGGTATTTTCAAGCTTTGCGTTTGTAATTGTCTGCAAGAGTCTCCCTCTTTTGTAATCAAAGTATGTTGTTCCTTCGCCGGAACCTTTTGTGGTTATTGTGACTTCCATATTGCTAGCATTTGATTTAACCACTTGATCCATGGAAAGACGGATTTTTATTAAAACGGAGGTTATTTTTTCAAAATTTTCAAGCCCTTCCAGAGTATAAGTATATTTATATGTTCCGTTGGAACTTAATTGAGCGGTTGCGATAGGAAGCTCAACTGTCTGCTCCCAGCTGCTCCCGGCTCTCAATTTTTTATCCGGGAAGGTGGCGTTTCCGGAGGTGAAAAGACTCTTCATGCCTGAAGGGTCAGTATTGCCGGGGAGAAGGCTTGAACTTTGAAAATCAGTTACCTCACCAAGGCTGTTTAATTTTAATAAAAAATTGGCTCCCTTAAGAATATTTTCCATTGGCGCGTTTTCTATTGAAACAAGTCCCCTGGTTTCCCTTATTTTAGCATCGTTAACCTGAAAACTTATCTGGGCTATGCCGTCAGGTGTATAGCTTTTAACTTTTTCAGTGTATAGAAGCTGTGTTTCCTGAGCCATTTGTTTCTGACTGCCAAGTTCTCTCCATGTTTCAATAAATGGGGAGCTTCCTCTTGGAACATTAGGCAGATCCACCTTTTTGATATTATAGATAATAGCAGTTCCCATAGCGTATTTTAGCTCGTCACCGGTATTAAATTTATACTGCAGTTTTATTCCGAACTGCTTAAAAGCAAATTTTTCAACTGTACCGGGTATAATCAGAGCCAGAAATCCAATAACAACTATTATGACAGCAATTATTATTACTGTCTTTATAATGCCTGAACCTTTCATTAAATAACCTCCGTTTTAAATATGTACAGCCCTTTTAAAAGGGCTGCCTTAATAGACGCAAATCCCAATGAGAAATAATTATAAATTAAAGGTGAAATTTCCTTCTTCCTTCTGTTTTAACCAAGCAAATTCCTGGCAATGACAAGTTTTTGGATTTCCGATGTTCCTTCATATATCTGCGTTACTTTTGCATCCCGCATCAGCCTTTCCACCGGGTATTCGGTTGTGTAGCCATATCCCCCGTGGATTTGCACGGCTTTAATAGCGCATTCCATGGCAGTTTCAGAGGAAAACCATTTAGCCATGGAGGATTCTTTGACGAATTTTGCGCCTTCGTCCCTTAATTTTGCCGCCCTGTAAAGAAGAAGCCTTGCTGCGTCAATCTTTACAGCCATCTCGACAAGCATTGCCTGCACAAGCTGGAAGCTGGATATGGGCTGGTTAAACTGCTTTCTTTCCTTTGCATACTTTATTGACTGATCCATACATGCCTGTGCAATACCCACTGCCTGGGCGGCAATTCCCATCCTGCCCACATCAAGAGTTGTCATGGCAATTTTAAAGCCATCGCCTTCGGCTCCAAGGATATTTTCTTTCGGCACACGGCAATTTTCAAGAATAAGCTGGCAAGTTCCTGAAGCTCTTACTCCCATCATTTCTTCCTTTTTGCCGACTTTGAATCCCGGGAAATTTTTCTCGATTATGAAACAGCAGATGCCCTTGTGCCCAAGAGATTTATTAACAGTAGCATAAAGCAGGAAGATTTCAGCAGCTATGCTGTTGGTTATGAAAGTTTTTACGCCGTTCAGGATGTAATGGTCTTCATGGGCAACGGCAGTGGTTTCCATGCCGGCGGCATCGGAGCCGGAATTAGGCTCGGTAAGGGCGTACGCTCCTATTTTTTCACCCGATGCAAGGAGAGGCAGGTATTTCTTTTTATGGTCTTCATTTCCAAATTTATAGAGCGGAAATTCAGCCAGAGAGTTCTGGACCGCGGTAATGACACCGGTTGAGGCGCAGGCTCTTGATATTTCTTCAATAGCAATGCAGTAACTAAGGCTGTCCAGTCCTGCACCTCCGTATTCAGGAGGAACTGTTATCCCCATCAGGTTAAGCCCGGCAAGCTTTTTAACATTTTCCCATGGAAACTCCATGGTTTTGTCATAATGAGCCGCTCTTGGTGCAAGTTCCTTTTCGGCAAATTTATGCACCATTTCCTGAATCATCAGTTGATCTTCATTTAGGTTGAAGTCCATTTCATATGCCTCCTTAAAACTTGTAGTGGCAAAGCTTGCTTTGCCTGATTTACGGAGAGCAAGCTCTCCCACTACTACCTTATTTTGCAGACCAAGGTCTGCCACTACTACCTTACTACAATCGGGTCGGGATAAACCCGACCCCTACACATTCTTTTACAATTAATCCCCTCTTTAATAAAGAGGGGGGATTTGTGTCCCTCCCCTTAAATTAAGGGGAGGTTAGGTGGGGTTATTTGTTTCGCAGCAATTCCCTGGCAATTACCAGTCTCTGGATTTCTGACGTTCCTTCACCAATCTGGGTGACTTTTGCATCTTTGAAAAATCTTGCGGCAGGATATTTTTTGGAGCATCCTTCTGCGCCGATAAAGCTGAGAGCATCGCTGGTTACCCTCATTGCAGTTTCTGATGCAAACAATTTTGCGGAGGCGCTTTCCAGCGTAAAGGGTTTTCCTGAATCTTTCATCCGGGCGGCATGATAAACAAGAGATCTTGCCGCCATAATCTCTGAATGCATATCGGCAAGCGTTCCTTTGGCAATCTGCCGGGTAAAGATATCAGGAGCAAGCATTTTTTTATCCGATATATACTGCAGGCAGACATCCAGTGCACCCTGGGCAAGGCCTAATGCCATTGCTCCAATGCTGATTCTTCCGCCGTCCAGGGTCTTTAAAAATATCTTTGAGCCGTCTCCCGGATTTCCCAGAAGGTTTTCGTCAGGTATAAGGCAGTTTTCAAAGATGAGAGCTGATGTATCCGAGGCTTTCAGCCCGAGCTTGTCTTCGGTTTTACCGATAGAAAATCCCGGTGTTCCTTTCTCTACAATTAGGGCGCTCACACTCTTTTTTTGCACATCAGTGACAGCTGTTATTATGAACGTATCAGCATATCCTGCACTGGTAATGAAGCATTTTGTGCCGTTAATTATATACTTTCCGGAGGAAAGTTGTGCTGTGGTCATGGTTGAGCCGGAATCCGAACCGGCTTCGGGCTCGGTAAGTCCGAAGGCTCCAATCTTTTCTCCCCGTGCAAGGGGTTTTAAAAATTTTTCTTTTTGGG
>JAMDEM010000109.1 GCA_023486985.1 Bacillota bacterium | reverse complement strand
AAAATGATAAGTCCTTCCATTTATCTTCTTGAAGCATACACCGAGTAATCAATTTCCGAGAATATATTATCCTTATATTCAACTTCAGAAAGTCCTTTTTCGTTAATCCTGTTTCCAAGTATCTCTTCATAAAGCCTGGTGAATTTCAGGATATGCTCTTCGGTTCTTTTTCTTGCATATTCCACCATTGTACCGGTTTTCATTATGAAAGCCCAGTCACTGGATTGAGCAAGAAGGACCTCTCTGGCTGCCTGATTCAAGGCGCGCCTGAGGAGGTCTTCGGCATTGGGAAATTTATTGGAAAGTTCCGTCATTCTTTCCGCTGCTTTGTGCAGGTGCCGGTAAATCCAGTCGTTACTGCTTTCAAGCCAGACCTCGCAGTAGCCTTTATATCCCCAGCTGGAAAGGGTGGGAGAGGCTATCTGATTTTTCGGGTACATCTGAAGATAAATGGAAGGACTTATCATTTTTACAGTATTTTGGTCATAGTGGATTTTTCTGCAGAGATAATCTATCCATGCAGGACCTTCGTACCACCAGTGTCCGAAAAGCTCGGCATCATAAGGAGCAACAATTATCGGCTCCCTGCCCAGGATATGATAAAGATGTTCAACCTGTTTTTCCCGGTTAAACATGAAGTGTCCGGCATGAGTTGCCGCCTTTTCCATTGCCCTGCCGTGATGGTAAGGCTCTTTGTGGTTGGTTTCGCCGGTTATCCGGTGATATTTTATTCCCGTATTTATTCTCTGGCCGCTTTCATGTATGTAAGGCTTGATATAGTCAAGGTCAAGGTCGTATCCTACATCACGGTAAAATTCGCGGTAATCGTTATCCCCTGGATAGCCTTCCTTGGCGCTCCAGACCTGTTTTGATGATTCAGGGTCCCGGCCGAAAGCCGCTACGCCTGAAGGGCAGTAAACCGGAGCAAAGACTGCATATCTTGGCCTCGGGGCGGCATAAAGCAAGCCGTGGGTATCAATGATAAAATATTTTATTCCTTCTTCGTTCAATATTTCATCATGGCCCGGATGATAGCCGCACTCGGGAAGCCAGATGCCGGCAGGTCTTTTGCCCAGGTGTTTTTGATAGTTTGCCGCGGCAATTTTTATCTGGGCTCTAACCGCTTCCTTTGAAATGTCCATCAGGGGCAGGAATCCGTGGGTTGCCGCACATGTGATTATTTCAAGTTTTCCAGCTTCCATGATTCTTTTAAAAGCGCCGACAATGTCGCGGCGGTAAATCTCCGCATAACGGTTACGCAGGTCAAGGAAATTTATAAGATACATATTTGCTATGGAATTAAACTCAGGCTCCTTTTTGGTGCGGTGCACTTCCTTTTCCGCCAGTTCAATCAGTTTTTCGATGTGTCTTAAATACCTGTCCTGAAGAAAATGGTCGGAAAGCATTTCCATCAGGGGCGGGGTAATTGACATGGTGATATGGAAATCAACGCCGTCATCAAGAAGGTTTTCGTAAACCTGGAGAAGGGGGAGATAAGTTTCCGTTAATGCTTCATAAAACCAGTCTTCTTCGAAAGAATCAGAATATTCGGGATGACGCACATAGGGCAGATGCGCATGCAGGAGGAGTGAAAGATAACCTAATGCCATTTTGCCTCCAAGTTTATAGAATAAATTATTTTCGAGCTATTCAAATCACAGGCTGCACGCCCATGAAAGAACGTGAGAAAACAAGCTTGCCTTATTTTGCGATTGAGAACTCTGCAGCCTGCTGCAGAGTATCGTGCCGCAAAACAAGCTTGCCTTATTTTCTTTCCGGTTTCATAAAAAGGGAACCGGGCGCAAACTGGGCTTCCACTTTCCTTGCCAGGTCTTTTCTTATGTCTTCAAGGCGCTGAGGGGAGCTGGCGGAATCGCCCACCAGAGTCTGAATCCTGCGATAAGTTTCTTCAAGGTGGAGCCAGTTTTCATCAACAATATCCGAGAAAGTTGCCCTCGGCGTTTCAATATTGTTGGATACCGCCACCACGATAAATTCTCCGTCCGGAGTCTTGTATCCAAGCAGAGCCTTGAATTTGCAGCCAGGCTTGCCGAGGTTTATATACCAGCTTCTTGCAGGTCCTGTTACATCAATTTCCATAAGCAGGTTTTTCATTTCCTCAAGGCTTTTAAAGTCGGAATCCCAGAAGATTTTAATTACAAGAGTGCTTCTTTGAAATTTTTCTTTCCCGATATTTTTTTCAATTTCTTTCTTTTTCCAGCCGGCGACTTCCCAATAGGCAAAAGCCCAGTATGGATCCCGCACCATTAGGGTTAAGCGGTTTTCGCCGTATCCTTCTGGAAGTTTTCCGGGTTCCCTGCGGACTTCCGGCTGCTGAACCGCCCCCGGTATTTCATAATGAAACATAATATCGCCTCTTTATTATAGTGAAACTCTTTTAAAAAGTAGATACCTTTCTTATATACCCTTATTTTTGGAAATTCAACCATTTTGCAGGGGTTTGATTTATTTTGCGATAGAAAGACCACGCAGTTTGCTGCGGGGTATCCTGCCGCAAAACAAGCTTTGCTTATTAACCCCGCCTAGCCTCCCATTAATTTAAGGGGAGGGATAAAGAGTTATCCCCGCTCTTTGTTAAAAAGGGGGCGAGGGGGAGTTACATTATCAAACCGTTGAAATAACTACTGAAAAAATTCGACAGTGCGGATATTGTTTCCTTTAAAAAAAAATCCCAAGAACGTTTGTCCTTGGGTAATGAAAACTTTTACTGATGAAGATTTGACCAGAACTATTTATTTCTTCTTCGCGGGCTTCTTGGCTGCCTTTTTGGCAGTCTTTTTGGCGGTCTTTCCAGCCACGTACTTCACCATCCTTTGCTTTTAAATTTTAGCCACCAGATTTAGTATGACATTTCCTGATGACCACTAGAGTTAGTATAGCAGGATTGTGAAAACATGTCAATACATTTTTTTTAAAAATACAAAATTTTTTTTCCATATTTATATATTTTTACTTAATGAAGTATAAATACTGGCTTAACCATGCAGGATTGGAGGAATTTTAAAAAATAAAAAAAATAAAAAAAATTTTTTGAAATTTTTTTGAGAACAATATATCCATTAATTTAAATATTTAAATAATTATATTATCGAATATAATTTATTGTCCCTGAAGGATAAATCCTTTCGGAGAAACCGGGCGGTAAGTATCTTCTGATATTTTTTCGGTTACCGGCTCTTTGCCGTCGCTGTAAATTGTTCTGAATACTCTTACCCTGCACCCATTTATTCCACCGGAGGAATTTGCGGCTTCTTTTTCAGAAGGTTCATAGGTCTGAAGAATTTCACAGTTAACTTCTGCTTTTGAATCTGTTTTTATGAAAGATGTAATTTTTGCAATAAGCCGTTCGCCGGTTATATAAACTCTAAGTTTTACAGCAGTAGAATAGTTGTTTTTAAATTTAAGATCGCATGAGCCATTTGCAAAGGCTGCATCTCTTCCCGGTCCTACGGATCTTACGGTAAATAAGTGAGGATGCCTTTCAATAATCTCCAGCCCGGCAAGAAGTGAGGCATTGTAAATTGTTGAAGAAACCTGGCATAGCCCGCCGCCGGTTGAATCAACAACTTTTCCGCCGACAATCGACGGCGCTTCATGGAATCCGGATTCTTTTGTGATATCTCCGAGAGCTTTTTGCAGGGAAAAGATTTGCCCGGTATCGATTGTATATCCGTCTAATTTTGAAGCGGCAAGTTTTATATTGTGAATTTGCCGGAAACTGCGGCCGGAAAGAGAGGTCGTAAAAGCTGCAATATCATATTCCCTTGAATCGCTCCACAGCTTGAAAAACCAGATGGACGAAATGGCAAGAGCAAGAATTATGATGAAAGCAAATATTATTTTTTTCATTCAACAATTAACCTGTAACCGTTTGTAATTGCAAGCCATCAACCTGTCCCTATATCATTGGCAAGGGGAGCGCGGCAATCTCAATTGGAATCCCCCGGCTTCGCTTCCCCCTTTACTAAAGGTGGGTTGGGGGATTTTTATCTCACTTTAATTTGTGCTTCTTCGCCGTTTGCTCTTACTTCAGGAATGTACATTTGATATATCAGGGTTGGCAGGACATGGTAATCTCCGGGAATCTCGCCTCTTATCTCATAGGAAAGAACAAACTTCTGTCCCTTCTCCAGAAAGCGGCTGAAGAATACAGCTTTTTCATCTCTTATTTCCTGTCGGCACCACCATAATGAGCCCCAGTTTCTTTCGCCTTCCGGAATTACAACTTCGCATCCTGCCGGCAGGGGATCTTCTATTATAAGGTATTCAAAATCTTTGTCACATTCCACGGAAATTTTTACCAGGAGTCTTTCGCCGATTCCCAGGGTGCCTCCGAATTTTTCTTCCTTCTCAACGAATTTGCCGAAAATATCTTTTTCCAATTTTAAAGATTTATAAACTCTGCTTATTTTTATCCCGCCCTGGGAAGCCGGTTTAATATTTTCAACATCAGGAAAATAACGAAGCTCAGCGGAATAATAAAGTTTTCCTTTTCCCTCTTTTTGTATTGTAATTTTGTTTTTGCCTGATTTTAATTTTGAGCTTTCAATAATTACGGCTGATTCCCCGCTTGAAGGAATTAACGAGTTGAATTTTACATCTTTAATTTTTTCGCCGTTTAGATAAATTGAAGCGGTAAAGTCAGGAGCAAGTTCCTCCGGGTTTTTAATAAGATAATCCGTAAAAGCATAAAGCACTGCGGCTGTATCCTTGGTGGAATTCCAGGAAAGCCCTCTTCGGTTGATAAAAAGCCATCTTATAATTTTTGGTATTCTTGGATTGGAGGTATCAAGATTTACCAGACAGTCAAGAACATAAGCGGTGGATTCTACATTATTGCCTGTCCACGAATAATCAAAAGTTTCCGACTCCCAGTTGCAGGTTGTATCTGTTTCCACCGCCTGAGAGTTAAGCTCGTTGATAAGCGCAAGGATTTCATCCTTTCTGCCGAGATTATTCAGGGCAAGGGCAAGAAGGGCTTTTGTATAAGCATTCAGCTTATCGCGGTTTTCGTATATTTTAAGGCAGTCCTCGGCTTTTAAAATTCCAGCCAGGGACATTACATAAGCCATGTAGGCTTTTGTCTTCCAGAAAGTTTTCTGCTGGATTGCACCCCAGCCTGTTTTTGTTTCGCCGTAAGTTTCCCGGAAGATTTTTTCCAGCGCCTTTTTGCCGCGGTCAAGAACGTTATCGTCAATTTTATATCCTGCTTCCTTTGCTTTAAGCAATCCAAACACAACGTAGGCTGTCATATAAGGATGGGTGCTGTCATCGGTCCACCATCCCCAACCGCCGTCCTCATGCTGTAGACCGTAAAGTCTTTGCAAGCCTTTTTGAACCATTAGAGGAAGTTTTTTCTCAAGCCCGGCATCCTTAATATTCAGCTTTTTAAGCGCTTCCTCGACAAAAATATCCGGCAGGAAGGAGCTCATTGTCTGCTCCACGCATCCGTAAGGATAAGAGGCAAGATAATCAAGCCCCTGCATCATGGCGCCGGCAACCGAAGGTGCAAGATAAAGATTAAGCTTTGTTGCCCCGCTAATTATACCGGACGGAACTTCCACCTCAAAATCTTTTTCTTTTTCAACATCTCCCGAATAAGCTTTATAATTTTCTATTCCATGAGGAAGGACAGGAATGGAGAGTTCCATGGCATCTGATGCACCATGTCCGGCTGCTTTAACTGTAAAGACTGCCGTGCCGGTATTTGAGGCTTTAACCTTCCAGGCAATTCTTACTGCTTCGCCGGCGGGCAGATTTTTTTCAACCTGGGCTTTATCAAGAAGTTCCACGCCCTGGCAGGCTAATTCGACTTTCAGCGGCTGTTCTTTATCAGTGTAATTGTGGATTACTCCTGCAATTTCAAGAACATCTCTCTGGGTGATGAATCTTGGAACTTCCAGGCGCACCAGAAGGTCCTTGGTTGCAATAATTTCATTGACGGCTGAACCTACTTTTGTGTCCATGGTTACGGCGCGGACCGTTGCTTTCCACGCTGTTATGTTGTCAGGCAGTTTTACGTCTATTTTTGCCGTTCCTTTGTCGTCAGTGAATATTACAGCGCCCCAGTAAGCGGTGTCAGGAAAATATTTTCTTACCCTCGGGGCTCCCTCCTTATCAGCGCCGCCTGAATAGTCGTATTCAAAGGAATAAGTTGTCCCAACAAAATTTGATTGGCGCGTGTAGAAGAAGTCTTTTATATTTTCAGTTATTTCCGGCGATATAGCGTAGATTGAAGAATCAACAACGCCCAGGGATAATTCGGCTTTTACAGGTTTTCCGGCTGAGTCGGTTATTTTTATAAAATAACTTGCCGTGTCACCGGGGGCATATTTTTCCTTGCCGGGTTTTATGGAAATATTAAGAAATTTTTCTTCGGGCGATATATCTATATGTATCTGGTGGTTGACAAATTCCTTTCCTTTTATACTGCACGCGCTTATATAGACATTCGGGAAATATTCTTTTTCCAGGGGCACGTCTATCATTTTTGAATGGCCCTTTACAAATATTACCTGCGCTTTGTAGATTTTTCTTCCTTCAATGGTAAGAAGCACATAAGAATCAGCCTTGAGGCAGTTAATTAAAATTTTTGCACTATCTCCTCTTTTGTAAATCTTTTTATCAGCTGTGAGGGTAAGATCGTGGTTGTTGAAAGTACCGGTGTAATTGCCGCTTGAGACAAAAATCCAGTCCGTATATTTTACAATGTTTCCTCCGCTGTCAACGGAAGAAAGCTGAACTTCATATTCTCCGGGCTGCTCCGGCTTAAAGGAAATGGTCCCCTTGCCCTGTTTGTTTGTGGAAGCACTAAAGGTGCTTATAAGTGTTTGTTTTTTCTCCCATCTGTTTTCTCCCTCAATATATTTGTTTAATAGAACTTTTGCATCCACTTTAACGTTTTCCACTGCCTTGTTATCATAGTTTAAAGCATTTATTTCAAGTTTAATAGTATCGCCGGGCTGGTAGATATATTTATCAGTCTGACTCCATAAATCAAAAAAGCCTCTTGTAATGAGAACGCTGGTAGAGGCGGTAACGGTACGGTTGCTTAAATCTTCAACTTCAACTTCTATTCCGACCATATTATCCCGGTCGCTTTTTTTTGTGGGAATCTTTATCTCTGCCTCGCCCTTTTTGTCAGTTGAAGCCGTGCCTTCCTTCAGTATGCCTCCGTAACTTTCCTCATCTTCTTCGCCATAATACCTGAAACTTGAGTTTCCTGACATATGATATGCCGATTCATAAACGGTATATCTTATTTTTGCACTTTCGACCGGTGCACCGAAATAATAAGCGGCTTTTATTTTTGCAGAAACTTCCTCTCCCGCCACATAATGAGGTTTGCCGGTTGAAACTTCCACTTTGTATTCTGGTTTTTTATATTCTGCAACCTTGAATTTCTGGTAATATTCATTTTTGCCTATGTTTACCAGGATTGTATAGTCGCCCAGGGGAGGCTCATCCTGAAGAGTCATTTCTCCGTGAAAAGTTCCGTAATTTCCGGTTCGGAAATCCTGGCTGTAAATTAAATTTCCGTTGCAGTCGTTTATTTTAACTCTTGCCGTGCCCGGGAAAAATACATTGTAATGGTCGCCCAGGTCTTTTCTGATAACAGCTTTAAAATAAACGGTCTGCCCGGGCCTGTAAACAGGCCTTTCCGTGTAGATGTAAGCGCGGTATGGATCAGGCGAGCCGTAGGAATACGACCTTACAAAAGCAAAGGAGCCATGGAACAAGCCGACAATTTCATAGCTGTCGGAAGCAATTTTAGAATGATAAATGCCGCTGGAATCGGTAGTGCCTGAAGTTATCCCGTTCCCGTTTTTAAAGACAACAATATTTGTGCCGGGCAGGGGCTTTCTTGATTTAAAACCGGCGGCATAAACCATAAGCTCTTCAGGCGACTGTTTGGCAACAAGGGCAAGGTCGCTTATGGAAAACCATGTGCGCCTTTTAAATTTCAGATTATCAGCCTGAGCCACTTCAACAAGATATACGCCTTTTTCTTTTAACGGTATTTCTACTTGCTCGCTGATTATTCCGTCTTCGTTGAGGTTGTATTTTAATTTTTTAAAGTAAACAGGAAGGAGTTTGCGTACATCCATTTTCCGCCGGCTTTCATAAGATGTAATTGCAGATATATCTTTAAGAGGATTAATTCTGTAAACGGTAAGCTCAAATTTGTTGATAACGGAGCTTGATAAATTTAATTTTACCTTTTCTCCGGGCATAAAGACTTTCTGCCCGGCGTAAATATCAATTTCCGGCGGGGTAGGCTCCATGGCAAAATTTGTTTCCCGCGTTTCTGTGCCTTCTTCCACATAAACTGTTATATAAGAGGAGTCAAAACCACGGGCGCTTACGTCTATCTCATATTTCCCGGCTGGAACCCCGGGAAGTTTGAACGTGCCGTCTTTATCGGTTCTTACCCATCTGTCTTCTCCCGGGTAAAACACCCTTGCCCGTGCAATAGGCCTGTGATTGTCCCGGCGGAATACTTTTCCCGAGACGCTTCCGACCGGCTTTTCTTTAGAAATTGATAGAGAAAAAAGAGCTCCTATCCAGATCAGGATAAGGAGCAGGTAGGCTGTTCTTGAAATTGCACTTGAAAAGGAGGGCTTCATAAATTTCACCTTCCTAAAAAGTATAAATTCGGTGCCGCTTGAATCTGGTTTTAGCTTCTATTTGTGATGGCGTCTTTCCTGCGTGGTTTGTTTGATTCCGGGCGGGGGAGCCTGTTTTGCAGGCGTGGCTCCAGGCATGGATGCAGTAATGGTGTGCACCAGCATTGAGGAATGATTCAGGAGGTTTTTTGTACCTACGGCATCACATGTTGAACAGCCGACTTTTATCCACCGGAATGGCTTTTTGGAAATAAGGGCGGTGATTTTCTGCTTGCTGCGGGGATCATGAGAAACCATTCCAGCCTTTTCAAGGAAAGCTTTGGGTGGTCCCTTCCTTGTTTCCTCAGGAGAAGTAAAGTCAGCCACCCACTTTTTCCCGTTCCAGTACCTTACGGACAGATGCGATAATACAAAGGAGTTGTCTTTGGTTGAATCCATTTTAAAATCCAGACGCCGGTAATATCCTTTAAAGTCATAAATATACTGCTTTCCGAAAATGAAAGTGGTATAGCCGGGTTTAAGGCAGGGTGTTTGTGCCGGATATTTAACAAGGATTCTTTCGCCCAGTTGGGTTTTATTTTTTGGAGCCTTAAAAATTTTTTCAAGCGGTATAACATAAGTATCTTTTTTCTGGGAGTAAGCCGGCAGTGCTAACACAAGAGAAAGAACAAAGAGCCCCAAAATTAACAAGATAAAGCTTTTTTTCATCATTTCCATCCACCTTTCCTTATTATTAATGAGAGCATGAAATAGTTTGCACTTTATTTGTCATTGCGAGCCTGAACGGGTACCCGCCCTGAAAGGGTGGGTGGGCAATCTCCTTTTGGCTGAGATTGCTTCGTCGTCCGCAGGACTCCTCGCAATGACCCAATAGTGGTGATGTAAACCATAATATACTACCCTTAATATGTTCTGCTGAAAGGCATCCCTTACCTCTCACCTTTTTTTAAATATTGAATGTGCAATTGCACGGGCGGCGATTTCCGGCAGAAAGCGGGGATTAAAGAGTATGTTTGTATTCAGGAAACATTCGTGGGTGCAGTAGCATTTTGTTTTTTTAATGTAGTTTCTCAACTCTTCAGCCTGCGGTGAAAACCAGATTTTCCTGAAATCATAATTTGATTCTCTTAAATTACCTATCATCCTGTCAAGAATTTCGCAAGCCCATACCTCCCCGCTGCTTCCAAGTACGGCGCTTAAAATTCCGGCATAACAGGGAATTTGGAATTTTCCACTTTTTAAAGTTTTTTCTACCATATTATGAGTCATTATATTTATTCCCACCGGAACGGATGAAAATGGAAATGAGCCGTACCCGGCAAGATATCCTCCGGCAAGATCTTTTTCTGCCAGCCTGCAGACTTCAAAGTAATATTTTGTGTCAATTTCCTTTAGCTCCGGATTTCTTGGCTCGCCCCGTATCAGGTTTATATAAATAAGGTCGGGTTTAATTTTTCCTTTTATATAATTGTAAATTTCAGATAATTTTTCCTGGTTGGATGACATTGCTGTTATAAGAGCTCCTGCGTTTATCCTGCCTTTTTCTTTAAGGCTCTTCAGTATTTTAAAAGTGTTGACGGCTTTATTAAAAATTCCCTTTACGCCCCGTATTCTGTCATGCTCTTCGCCTACTCCGTCAATTGATATATAAACCAGAATTGAAGCATCCGGGCAAAGCTTAAGTATCTCTTCAGTAGAGGTAATGATTTTTTCTGTTTCCATGCCGTTTGTCGTTATTGTTATATGGCGGCTCCGGCTGTTCCGGTAAAAAGGCTCGGCAAGGCGGGGAAGGTCATCTCGTAGATAAGGCTCTCCGCCTGAAATTATCAGATAAGGAAGATTATCCAGGGATGATGAAATTTTTTCCACCTCGTCGGGCGTTATCTCCCTTCGGGATTTGTTTAATTTGTTCCATAAATAGCAGTGAATGCAGGCGGCATTGCACTTTTGAGTTACAAGAAAAGTAAGATGAAGGGGCATTGCGCCTTTTTTAAAGAAAATTCTTTTACTTAAGCTTACATATTCAGAAGTTTTCATCGCTGAATTTTTTGATCTTTCTTACGGTTACTTCTCCCATTTTATACTGTTTTGCCCAGCCGCTTGCAAGTCCTGTTATTACACCTGTGCCATAAGAAAGATGGGTGAAAAGAAAAAGGAAGGGAAGCACAGGTAAAGCCTTCCAGTCTTTATTAGCCGCGCAAACCAAAAGAGATGCAATGATGGTAATGAAAGCATAAAGATATACAGGAATAATATAGAACCAGGGGCGGAAAAATATTAAAGATATAAGGTAAAGGATGAAGGCTGAGGGGATAATAAACAATGGTTTGAAGAATCTGAAATTCACCCACAGGTGCTCTCCTCTTCCCCTTCCGTATCTGAAGAGTTGTTTTATGAACTCAAAAATGTTCTTTCTTCTGCTCTGCCTTATAAAGATTTCCGGGTCATAAATTATCTTTTTCCCCCTGCTTAGAAGACGGTTCACCAGCTCGTTTTCTTCATTGGGATAAAGTTTTTCGTTAAAACCGCCTGATTCTTTCATTACCCTTGTTTTAAAGCTTAAATTGCACAAAATAAGTTCTTTTTCGGTGGACAGCCTTGCCTTACCCACGGGCGTAAATTTTGCTCTCATTGCTGAGGCACAAAGATAAGAGCTAAAAATATAACCAAAGCATTTTTGAATAAAAGTATCATCCAGAGCGGTAAGAGAAGGACCTCCTGCTCCGTCAATTTCCGGATTCTCATAATGAACCGCAGCTTTCCGGAAAAGGTCTTTTTCAACAAGGCTGTCATTGTCAAGGTAATAGACAATTTCTCCCCCTGCCTCTTTTAAAGCCATATTTCTTTGACGGCTGGGCTGGCAGCCTTCAGCCATGATTATTTCAATCTTTGTTAAAGGGTAGTCTGTTTTTCTAAGCGATTCAAGGGCAGGGATAGAATTTTCGCCTGGTTTTACAGGAATTATCACGGATATTTCAGGTTCCATTATTTTAAAAATCCAGCCCGGTTAAAATTATTAAAAAACGACCCGGTAATGAAGCAGAAATCCGCTGTTTTTTCATCTTGTTAAAAACACCCCTCTTTTTAAATTTTAAAGGTTATGAAATTGCTTATAATACTCTGGTAAGCTTCGCACGGCGTCCAGCAGTTTGGACACTGATGATTTCTGATAACATTTAAGCCCTCCTTAGCTTTTTGGGAATCCAGGAGTTTTAAAATTTCATAATTGCATTGCCGCAGGTTTCCAAGCTTGTAGTCCCAGATAAAACATGGGGAAACGTTTCCAAAAGGATCCATGAAGAGGGAGCTTTTCAGGGCGCCGCATGGCATGATATGTTTTTCAGGGTTGTCAATAAATTGAGGTATCCTTCTTACATACAGGAGATTGAGAAGGTTTTCCGGTTTGAATTTTTCTTTAAAATTTTTGATAACTCCGATTACTTCTCTTACTTCTTTTGATTTTCCTCCGGGGAAAATATTGCCATTTATGCCGTCAAAATGGTAGGGATATCCGTCATGAGCCACGGTAATGGTTATAGCTTCTCCCCGTGAAGCCATATCTTTAAGAAAAGGGGATAGGTGAGGCAGATTAAGGCTGGATACGGTTGTCTCGATGCCCAGATTGAAGTTTTTCTGCCCCTTTAAAAGTTTCTTGGATTTCTGATATGTATTCCATGTGCTTTCATAGGCAGATTCCAGTCCCCTGATTTTATTGTGGACAGCAGGAGGTCCGTCAAGGCTGAAACGAATAAAAATTATCCTGTCTTTGATGGATTTTGTTTCTTCAAGAAATGTTAAAACAGAGTTTTCCATTAAGCCGTTAGTAGGAATGGAGATTACTGCCAGTGAAGGAATTTCTTTAACTGCCGAATGAACAATGGCGGAAAGATTTTTCCTCAGGAATGGTTCTCCGCCTAACAGGCTTATCCAGCTTATGGTAGATGGAAAATTCTGAAAGATTTTTGTTATCTCTTCCAGAGAAAGTTCATCCTTTAAAAGCTGCGGCTGTTCTGAATAAAGTTTCCAGATGGAACAAATTTTACATTTTGAATTACAGATATAAGTGACTGCAAAGTTTATTTTATAAGGAAGATTTCTAACTTTGCTTAAAATTACATTTTTAAGTAATTTCAGCTTATTTTTCATTTTTAAAAGCAAACCGCAGTCTCACAATAGTTGTAAATACTTTTATTATATCTTTCAATCCCAGTTTTGATTCCCCCCGGCTCCGGTCAATGAAATCTATTGGAACCTCGGCTATTCTTAATCCAGCCTTCCTGCAGTAAAAAAGAATTTCCTCCATAAATGAAAACCCATCGCTTTTTATTAAATTAAGGTTAATTTTTTTAAGGGCTTCTGCTCTGTAGCATCTAAAGCCGGTTGTTACATCAGCAAGATTTAGTTTCAGCACCAGACTTGTTAGAAAATTAGCCCCCCGGGATATTAATTTTCTGCTAAAACCCCAGCCTGTTATGTTACCGCCGTTTATATATCTTGAGCCAAGAACCACATCAAAGCCTTCACTTGCTTTGTTCAGTAAACTGGCAAAAAATTTTGGGTCGTGAGAATTATCCCCGTCCATGGCAAGAATATATTCTGGCTTATGATTTGCAAATACATAAGCAAAGGCTTCTTTATACGCAATGCCAATCCCCCGGGTTCCTTCACGCTGAATTATTTCCAAGGGGTATTTTCCAGCCAGTTCGCGGGCTAAATCTCCCGTTCCGTCGGGCGAGTTATCATCAACAATCAAAAACAATGGCAGTATCTTCTGCTCCCGGCAGGCTGAGCAGGCTTTCTCAAGAAGATGGGCAAGATTTTCTTTTTCATTAAAGGTAGGAATAATTATAATTACCTTGTTTTCCATATTATTAAATTTTAGCATAGAAAACACCGGTAAATCAATTAAATTCCAGCCGCTTCCCTGAATCTCATCAAAAGGAAGCGAAGATGGCTTAGGGATTTCACCTCTCCAAGGAGTGGCAGGAGTATCCGGGGATTTAGATAAAACTTAAGGTAGGCATATCTTTGAAGTTTTTTCAGGTTTTTTGCCGTAAATCCCGGCGGCTCAAAGCCGATATCATGAAAGTAAAGCTTTTCCCATTTGAGCCCGGCAAGTTTCCCTTCCTTTTTTAACTCTTCATAGGCTTCACTGCCTGGAACAGGGGTAAAAATGGCAAAGTGCGCACGGGAGATGCCAAGCTCAAGAGCAAAATCCACCGTGTTCTTTATTTCTTCAACAGTTTCACCGGGGTAGCCAATCATAAAGAAACCGGTAATTTTTATGCTTGTTTTTTTAATCAGGCGCACCTTTTCTTTTATAAGCTCAATGGTTAGTCCCTTTTTTATTAAATCCAGCACCCTCTGTGAGCCGGATTCTATTCCCACTGCCAGTGAATAACAGCCGGAAGCTTCCATCAAAGACAAGAGTTCTTCATCCAGGGAATCCAGCCTTACTCCCGAAGGAAGGGTCCAGGAAAGATTCATCTTATTTTCGATAAGCTTTCGGCAGAATTCTTTTGCCATAGGCTTGTGAAGCGTGAAATTTTCATCTTCAATATTTATTTCTTTTACGCCGTAACGGCTTTTAAGAAGCTCCAGCTCTTCAAAAACATGAGCCAGGCTTCGTTTTCTTGGAATTGCCCCGGCGATGGTTTTTCCTGCACAAAAAGTGCACTTGTAAGGGCAGCCCCTTGTTATTATTACAGGCGCGGTTGGAAAGTTTTTCACAAAGCCTCCATGGGGCGCCGGAGGATATTCAGCCGGTTTCATAAGGTCCCAGGCAGGAAAGCCTAAATCATCTAAATTTTCAACCCGTTGGGGGGGGATAATCTTTATTTCACCGTTGTCTCTGAAAATAATTCCCGGGATTCTGCCCAGGACGGAAGCTCCGGTATCTTTTTTTTCAATAGCTTCCAGGAAGATGGGAAATGAAATTTCAGAGTCACTCTGAAAGGCAAAATCTGCACCGGTAAGATGTTCAAGGACTCCGTCAGGGTCTCCGGACGGGTGAGGGCCGCCTACTACCGTTATAATGCCGGGATTTACTTCCCGGGCAATGGAGATGTGCCTGGCAACAGATGGTACATCATAAGAAAAGCACTGAAAGCCTGCCATATCAAAGGGCTGATGCTCCATGAATTTGCGAAAATCCCCGTAATTAAAGTGTTCTTTAGGACAGTTAAGGATTGATACTTCATGTCCTTTGTTTCTGGCAGCAGTTGCAAGGTATCCAAGGCCAAGATTAGGCATAATGACAGAAGTCCTGTTTATGGGACTTACCAGAAGAACTTTCATGCTAAAATTTTATCAAAATAAAGAAAGTATAGCAAATCGTGCAGGCGCCGGGATAGCACAGGCGGTTCTGGCACAAAAAGGAAATTATCCGGAAAAACTAGAACCCTTGGGCGAAAGGACAAAAGGCGAAGTTTTTTGATGAATAAGTGCCGGAAAAATGCAAATGGTTAAATTAGAAGGAAGAAAAATCCTCCTCTTCATTGTATCTTTTCTTATGTTTTTTTCAGCATATTTTTTTACCTTAAGCAGCAATATGGAGGGCGGCGATTTTTTGCAGATGACTCTGGAAGTAGAAGACATTACACATTTGCACTTCAGGTCAATGGCACATATAGCGTGGATTCCCTTAGGGAAATTAGTATATGGTTTTGCCAGTTTCATTGGGTATGGGGGAGGCTCAATAAAACCGGTGGAGATACTTAATATTTTTCTTGCCGCTCTTGGCTCGGCAATATTTTTAATTTTAATTTATGAATTAACAAAAAGCTTGCTTGTTTCAATTTGCTTAACAGCATTTTTGTCTTTTTCATATGCCTTATGGTTTGAATTTGTTCATACAGAACTTTATTCAGGGAGTTTTTTATTTGTAATTTTAAGTTTTTATCTTTACAGCAAGGAGAATATTAAATTTAAGACGCTTTTTATTGCTCTGGCAAATAGCTTTGCTCTCTTCTTTCATCTGACGAATTTAGGCATTGTGCTTTGTTCGGTTATCTATTATTTAAGCGGAAAAGAAAAAATTAAAGAGAAGATTAAAAATTCTTCAGTATTTATTTTATTTCTAACATTAATTTTATTAATCGGATATGGCTTATCAGAGATGACAACATCTTTAGGGTATGTTAGAGCTTTTGGACAGGGAACGACATGGATGCTTTTGTTCCAGTATCATCTGGCAACAAGTTTTTTCAGAGGTATATTTATAAATGGTCTTGTGTGGTATATTATTTATTTATCCTTGTTCATTTTCTTATTTATAGCTTCTTTTAAAGATATTTTCAAAAGCCGTTTGTTGTATCTGTCTTTGATTTTTGGATTTCTTTTAGCATTGACTATAAAGATAACAGCACCACTAAGTCCGAATTTTGCAAACATTTTAGTTGTTTTAAGCATTGCACTGGCACTGATGTTAAGAGGTTACAACAGGTTTTCTTTACTTAAAAAGGGAACTGTTGCATTAGTTTTGGTTTTTTTAGCTGCTTTTATATTTTCGAAAAATTTTCAATTATTATACGATTCAAAGGATATAGGCAAAGACCACATTTATCAGGCGGCAATTGCAAAGCCCGGCAATTTGATTTCTTCCAGTGATATAGTTTTTGCCAATGGTATACTTCCTTCTTATCTGGAATATTATATCAGATGCAAGACATATATAATTTATCCGGAATGTAACGGAGAGTATTTATATCAGGTTCTGGTTAACGACATAAATTCTTGCATTTATAAAGACAGAGTCAAATTATTTCTGGACAGGTCTGAAAAAGAAATCGTGCCGGCGGCAAATATTCTGGATATTGATTATTTTTTGAAAAGATTGTCAAAAGATTTCAGACTGGAACTGCTTTATGAAACAAAAGGGGGAGACCCGTTGTATAAAGATGTTGTTTTATATGAAGTAAAAAAAAGTAAATCAGAAAAATGAATCTACTATCCTTTTGACTATATTAGGCAGGTTTTTCAGGCGTATTTCTTTAAGGATTGGAAGGAAAATTTTCGGGCGGGAATAGAACTTCCAGTAAGCTTTGTTTCTATAGCTCCTCAATTCTTTTTTAGATACCTCATCAGGAGGTATTATAGTCATATTGCTCAGACAAATATCCCAGCAAATTTTTTTTGGATCAAGCTTTCCACTTAAGACAAGAGACTGGAAAACTTCAGTACCAGGATACGGCATGAATAATCCGAAGTAAGCCCGGTTGAGAGGGAGCTTTACGGCAAGATCTATGGTGGAATCAAGATCTCGGTGCGTCTCTGCAGGAAAACCAAGGATAAATGCACCCGTAATTCTTATGTTTGTGGAAGATGAAATAAGATTAACCTTCTCGATCATTTTTTCAAGGGTTACCGACCTGTTCATTTCCGAAAGAATCCGCGGTGAGCCTGATTCAATTCCTACAGCCGTTGAGTAGCAGCCGGCTTTTTCCATCAATTTCAGCAAATTTTCGTCTATGGTGTCAAGACGGATACCGTTAGGCAGCGCCCAGGTGATCCCGGGATTTTCTTTCATCATGCTCAGGCAGAATTCTTCAACAAAGGCGCGGTGGAAGGTAAAATTGTCGTCTTCGATATGAATTTCTTTAATTCCGTGTTCTTTACGCAGGAGCTTTATTTCTTCCATAATGTGAGGGATGCTTCTTTTCCTTAAAATGTTGCCTGTGTTGAATTTTACGCTGCAATATGCACATGAATACGGACATCCCCGGGTGGTTATTATGGATGCCGCAGGGGTTTGTTTAAAAAATGCGCCGTGGGGGGCGGTAAGGTAGCTTTCGGGTTTCAGCAAATCCCAGGAAGGAAAGCCGAGACTGTCAATATCGGCTGGAAAGCATGCTTTATTGACCCTTATGCCGTCTTCATGCCTGTAAATAAGGCCGGGTATTTTATCAAGGGAATCCTTTTTCCCTTCCAGATAATTAAGGAGCATCACCATGCCGTTTTCAGCTTCACCATGAAAGGCAAAGTCTGCATTATTAAGGGCTTTTAAAGCTTCTTCCCCGGTGGCTGATATATGAGGGCCTCCTGCTATAACTTTGCTTCGGGGAAGAGTTTCCCGGCATGCGGCGGTCATTTGAAGGGCTGAAGAAAAATCACAGCTTGGCACCTGGAGTCCGATAGCATCTGGTTTATGGAGTTTCAGATATTCTTTGAATCCTTTAATCTCCATGTTTTCTTTTTGGCAGTCCAGATATAAAACATCATGTCCCGCTTTTCTAAGGGAAGTAGCAATATAACCCAGGCCAAGTTTCGGTATAGAAACAAACGATTTTTGACTTTTTTTACGCACACAACCTGTAAGCAGTACTTTCATCTAAATACTCACCATATATTAATTCTATCAAATTCGGAAAAGAAGGACAAGGAAAGTCATGCTGAATTGTTGAAAACGTTAATATGAAAGATAGGTGGAAGACTCTTCTATGTTTTCTTGTTGTAGTTTTAATCTGTCTTACATTTTATCTGGTTACGGTAAGCAATAACTTTATTTCTGATTCTGATATTCTTCTTCTGGCTCTTATGGTTGAAGGGAAAGCGCCTTACGCCATGGATTTTGAGTTTGCTCATCTTGGCTGGATGCCATGTTGCAAGTTTGCATACAGGACCTGGAATTTTTTTGGTTATAAAGGCGGCTCTATTTTTCCTCTCCAGATTTTTAATATTTTTATCTCCTCCATGGCTGTAGGATTTATTTTTTTAAGCATTCATAGACTGACCCGGAAATTTATTATATCAGCAATTATTGCTCTTATCTTCGGATTTTCTCTTTCCTTCTGGGTTATTGCGGTTAACAACCGCCCATATCCCACGGGAACTTTATTTCTGGCAATTTCTTTTTATCTCCTGGTGATATTTCTGGAAGGGGCAAATTTTTTCATATTTTTTTCCGGCATTTTTTGCGGTATGGCAAACTGGTTTCATCTTACAAATTTTTATCTGTTTTTTGCCGGTGTGACAGGTATTTTATTGAAAAAGGAGGCTCCTGCTGAAAAATTCAAGAATTTTTTTCTTTATCTTGGAGGTTTTTCCGCAGCTTTTCTTATACCCTTTATTATTTTGCTTGTGAAAACAGCTTTTAAATATGTTGACTCCATGGGAGGCAGCCTTGCCGATACAATGATAAAATTACTTTCGGTAAAAATCGGATTTCAGGCTGACTGGCAGTCTTATTTTAATTTTGTTACGGAATTCAGCTCAAAAATCATACCTCTTCCATTTAATAAGTATATTTTTATTGCATTCTTTTTGCTGATTCTTGCTGCGTCGTGGAAAATTATAAAAACATCTTTGATTCCAGGGGCATGTGCTTTTGTATGGTTTATTACCGTTTTTCTTGGAACAAAACTTGCCGTACCCCTGAATACGAACAGTTATAATATTTGGCTGCCTCTTTTAATGCTTTTTTCCATGGCTTTTGCTCCGGCAAAGGAGGGAGAAAGGTCATTTCTGTCATCACTGGGACAAAAAGGCGGGACTGTAGTTGCTTTCCTTTTTCTTCTTGTGGTTTTTCTTACAAACTTTAAATTTTATCTTCTTCCCCAGCACTCCCCTGAGTCGGATGCAGTCCAGCAGAGTGTTCTATTTATAAACAAGAATTTGAAGGAGTCAGATTATCTTATTACAGTGGGACTGCCTTCAATTTACAGCAAATATTTTGGAAATTTCAAGGTTATAGACCTTGAGTATATTTTTATAAAATACAGGGCAGAGGCTACAGAAAGCTTCCCCGCCAATCAGCTTTTACAGGAAATAAATGAAGATATCAAGAGGGGAGGAAGAGTTTTTCTGGCAGATGAAACCAAAACAAACTTCCAGTCTTATGCTTTTAGCATGGCTGGTTTGACGGAGTTTAACTTCAAGAAAAAAACATGGAATTTTAATGACATAAGAAACTTTCTGGAGAAAAATTTCAGATTCAAGGAGAATGCAAATACTCCCGGAGGCTGGAAACTGATGGAACTTATAAGTAAATGATGCTTTTCTTATCAGGCAAAAATTTGCTAAAATGATATTAGTATCTGAGAATAGAGGACTAAATTGAAAATTACACTTCTGAGACCCATGATTGAAAGCGGTTTAAATCTTGAATGTGTTGGAATACAGCCTCCTATGGGGCTGGGTTACCTTTCTTCCTTTTTAAAAGCAAATGATTATAATATAGAAATTATTGATGGATTTAACGGGAATCTGGGGAATGAAATTCTTGTAGAAAAAAGTAAAGATGCTGACCTTGTTGGAATAAACTGCCTTACAATACTTTACAACAGCGTAGTCGATCTTTCAATAAGGTTAAAAAAGGCAGGAAAAACGGTAATATTAGGCGGGCCTCACGCTTCTAACTCCCCGGAGAAAACTCTGGCTGAAACCGGAGCGGATTATCTGTCTGTCGGCGAGGGGGAAGAGCTTTTACTGGAGGTTGCACGGGCTATTGAATCAGGGCGGAATCCGTCTGATATTTACGGTCTTTATACGAAATCAAGCGGTGTTCCTGTCCGGCGCAATTGCCCTGCGTCCCTTGACGACCTTCCCTTTCCGGATTGGGCACAAATGGCTCCGCAGAAATACAAAATTCCGTCTTATAGAGACAGATTTTCTGATAGAAATATAATAAGGCCCGGAAGGATTGCACCTGTCCTTACCAGCCGGGGATGCAAAATGGGATGTGCCGGATGTGACATAGCAGCTCAGGGTATGCCTGTCCGCTACAGAACGGCCGGGAATATTGTTGATGAACTGGAATATCTCAAGGAAAACCATGGAGTTGAAGAGTTTCATTTTGAGGATGTGAATATTACTTCATCACGGGCTCACTTTGAAGGAATATGCCAGGAGATGCTCAGGAGGGGTTTTAAGACGGAATGGGGGATGAGCAGCGAGGTGAATACAAGTGTAATGGAGGCAGAGCTTATCCGTCTGGCAGCTAAAGCTGGATGCATCTATATGGGCTTTCAGATTGGTTCAGCTGATCCTGAGATGCTTCGTGCATATTACAGCAACGTGGATCTTTATCAGGTGGTTACAGCAATGGAGGCTGCGCATCGAGCGGGGATTATGATAGCCGGTTGTATTAACATGGTTATAGAAAAAGAGAGCCCGGAGTCTGTAAAAAATACGGTTGAATTTCTTGCCGGACTGCCGCTAAAAAGGGCAAACATTAATCTTTTAGGGAGCAGGGAGGAGCCGGGAGCGTATTATTCCGTCGAAACTCTGGTGAAAAAACTTGAAAATGATATTGGAAAGAAGATGTGGCTCTCATTTGAAGTAATAGATAAATCTGATGCATACCTTTATGAATTTGACATTTGCGGCGCATGTAAAAGATCTTCATTTTCAAATGTAAATGAAAATATGAACTCCGCCGATGAATGGAACTACTACATGACAGGAGAAATTAACTTCTCAGACGGCACAAAACCCGAGTTATTTATTCCCGGAGAAAACGGAGAGGATGCCTATATTTATTCCAATCTTGAATATAATTTCATCCACCT